>DBYB01000061.1:590-29087 GCA_002309995.1 Bacteroidales bacterium UBA1197 | reverse complement strand
GCCTCAAATCGTTCTTAATGGTGCCGGTTGATGCACCATTAGCGTCATAAAACCTATAAAACTGTTCTCAATGGTGCCGCCATGTGCACCATTAGCAGCGGAATCCGCCTCAAATCGTTCTTAATGGTGCCGCCAGGTGCACCATTGGCAGCGCGGAAGTCTAGTAGTTTTTGACCTTCGGAGGTGCCTGGGTATTCGCCAGAATATGTTTAGCAACAGAAATCCGTTCCAGAGCGAAAGCGCGGAAGTCCTCCCAGCGATAGAAGTACGGAGTGCCGCAATCGGGGATGGGCAGTGCCAGGTCGCGCTCGTTGTACAGCAGCCTCAACAGCACCTCGCCGCGTCGGTTCTTGTAGAATATGAATTGAGTGTTCAGCGACATAGGGAACTCATAGGAACGGAACACGTTCTTCACGTCGGAAATCTCCCTCGCCGGCACGTTGTACCCGTCTACATCCAGCAGGACCAGCAGTGACATCACGATGATATCGTGTCCGAAGCGCAGCCGTGCGGCATACTCGCCGGAGGCAATGTCTTCGTCCGCCTTATCCACTATGTCCTGCAGCGTGCGCCATACGAACGCCCACTGGCGGCCCTTTTGATACAGGGTATCAGCGCCCTTGGACACATAGAAACGGAAGTTGTAACATTCATACAGGCGGCAGCGCTCCTCCTCCGGCAGGAATTCCCAAAGATCTTCCTGTATCTGCCCGTTGCACTGGAGACTGGCGATAACTGAGAAAAGAGATCGCTCCAGATGCTGCCCGTCCTGAATCTCGTCCAGCAGCGAAAGGTCGTTAAGCAAAGGCGTGAAAACCACCTCCGGGCGTATCAAGGAGTCGCACATTCGATGGAAATCCCTCTGCCAGTACGCATATTTGTTGTTGTATCCCTCGTCGGTTGGCTGTATGTCCGGATTGCTCAGGGAGAAGGGGTTAAGGTAACCCATTGTGGCGTTGCTCGCCTGCTTCGAAATCTGCAGTCCAGGGTTCTCCCGTAAAAGCTGGTCGGTGAAGGCCGACATCGTAAGGATACAGCGGGGTACTATGGTGGAAACGGCGTCCACGCGGGCGCGTTTCCGGAACACGCGGCGGTTCGCCTTGTACATATTGTGCGCTATCTTGTACTGCTGCTCGAATCCCAGGTCGCACAGGTCGCCGCCGCGGCCAATCAACAGCGGATAAATGGCCCGGTAGCGCTCAAGCAGTTCGTGCCCGCGCCCGGTCAGCAGCCCGCGTTGTTCTGCAGTCTCAAGGAGTTTCAGCACTGCACTGAAGTCGGAATCGGACGAATGATTGCGCGCGCCGTGCCTGCCGTAGTGGCTGATGTAGAACGGCTTGAAGCCCCTGGGCGGCTGGGCGTAGGGCGGCACGTCGTGGTCGTACATATAGAATATGGTTCCGGACCGGTTCGGATCCTGGCGGATGGGGTCAAACGCATCGATTTGTTGGGCGAACGCCGTCAGGGAACCCACTCCGAGGCAGACGGCGGCAAGCAGCAGAACAAACTTATTTTTCATACTGCGAAAATAGCAATTATTTTTGGTATCTTTGTCTTCGTATGAAGTACTTGAGAATTCTTTCGGCACTGCTTGCCGCCGCCCTTATGTGCGTGTCCGCCGGGGCGCAGGATGCCAATTCGGCCCGGACAATAATTAAAAGTGTCAACGTCGGTAGCGACGCTGGCAAGGCTCTCACCTGCAAGGACATAGTTGGCCCGAAGGTGCGCCCTTCGCTCAAGCGCTACGGCTGGACGGCGGAGTCGGAGCTCACCGACAAGCCTAAGTGGTCCCGCCCCCGCGTACCCGTCCTGCCCAAGTCCGACAATCCCGAGGTCTCCTATGGCAAGGTGCCCTCCCGCAACGAGTTCGGTATTAGCCGCGGCTGGACTGTCTCGCCCGACGGAGCCTCCGTGGCCGTGTACAGGGTGGATGAGACCCAGGTCGGCAGTTTCCCGTTGCTCGACATCAACTCCCGCGCCGGCAGCCTGAAGAGCATCAAGTATCCGATGAACGGAATGGAGTCCGAGCACGTCTCGCTCTGCGTTTGCGACACCCTCGGCAGCATACTCAACACTCTGGATGTCACTGATTTCGACGACGAGCGCTACCTTGCCGGAGTGAGCTGGACGCCCGACTCCAAGGGCATACTCGTACAGGTGGTCGACAGAGCCCAGCACCATATGCACCTTAACCTCTACGATGCCGCCGACGGCAGTTTCGTGCGTACACTGCTGGAGGAGGAGAACGACGCCTGGATTGAGCCGCTCGACGATCTGCACTTCGTTAAAGGAACGGAACTCTTCATTTATCGCACCGACAACCGCGACGGCTACCGTCAACTCTACCTGTGCGACCTTGAGGGCCGCATCCGCCGCCTGACGCAGTGCACCGCTGACGTGGATTATACAGCCAACGACGGCAACTATATTTATTATACTTCCGCAGAGGTGTCGCCGGTGGAAAACCATCTTTTCAGGATGAAACTCCAGTACCTCAAGGGCCAGCGACGCAAGCCTGCTATCGAACGCATTCGCTTCGGCAAGCCAGAGCAGCTCACGCAGGCTTCGGGATGGCATTCGGTCTCACTTAGCCCCGACTTCAGCCACTTCATCGACGTCTGGAGCGCGGTTGACGTGCCCGGCCGCTGCCTGCTCTGCACCGCCGACGGCAAGGTGGAGCGCGAGCTCTCTTCCGCCGCTGACCCGATGGGGCCGTTCCTTCCGTTGACGGTTGAGATGGGCACCGTGCCTTCTGCCGACCCGTCACTGGTCAATTATTACCGCCTCGTCAAGCCGGCGGACTTCGACCCTGCGCGCAAGTACCCGCTCATCGTATATGTCTACGGCGGGCCTCACAGTCAGATGGTGCAGGATCGCTGGCTCGGAGGCATACGCTACTGGGAACTGCTAATGGCGCAGAAGGGCTATGTGCTTTATATTCAGGATAACAGGGGTACGCAGAACCGTGGTGCCGCGTTCGAGAAGGCTATCAACCGTCGCTGCGGCGAGGCTGAAAGTGCCGACCAGATTGCCGGCCTGCAGCAGCTGATTGCCGAGGGCTGGGTGGACGAGTCCCGCATCGGAGTCTGCGGCTGGAGCTACGGCGGGTTTATGACGCTGACGCTTGCCACGAAGTATCCCGAAATGTTCAAGGCGGCTGCCTGCGGCGGCCCCGTGGTCGACTGGAAGTGGTACGAGGTGATGTACGGCGAGCGCTATATGGATAATCCGGAAACGAACCCGGAGGGCTTCGCGGCCACGTCGCTTGCCGACAAAGCTGCGCTCCTGAAGTCCCGCCTGCTGATTTGCCAGGGTATGGAGGACGGTACGGTGCTGCCAATCAACTCGCTCAGTTTTATGCAGTCGTGCGTCGAGAACAACGTTCTGGCGGAATATTTCCCGTATCCCAGGAGCGAGCATAACGTTACCGGCCCCTGGAGAGAGCAGTTGTATCTCAAGTGGACCGATTTCTTTGAGAGCTGGCTCTGATGTCGGACCGGGAAGACATAGCAGGCTCTTCCGACGGCGGAGCGCGGTATGATTCCGTCGTAAAGGAATTGTACGAACGGCACCGAAGCGTCCGGGACGCCGGGTTCGGCGGAGGGGCGTACAAGCCTGGGCTGGAGGCTATGGAGGCGTATGCCGCTTTCCTCGGCCACCCGGAGCGACAGTTCCGCAGCATCCACGTCGCCGGCACCAACGGCAAAGGCTCGGTCTGCTCAATGTTAGCCGCCGCTCTTGCCGCCAGGGGCCTCAGGGTCGGTCTATATACCTCCCCGCATTTGATTGATTTTCGCGAGCGGATAAAAGTGGTTTCGCTTGCTGGAGGGGCAGTAGCCGGAGAACTGGACGCAATCGCTAATGCTGCGAAGATTACAGGATTTCGCGGGCGCTGGGAGATTCTGCTTGATGAACCTCTGACCATCTGCGACATCGGCCACAATCCTCCCGCTCTCGCATTGTCCTTCGAACGGCTTGCTTTACTTCGCAGCGAAACGGATACCGCCCGCTTTGCGTCCGTTTCGCGTTCCGGCGCCGCCCCGTCGTTCTCAATGATACCGAAGGATGCGGTCGTCGATTTCCTTGCGGGGTACGACTGCGACGGGCTGACCTTCTTCGAGATAACTACGGGTATGGCGTTCTGGTGGTTCGCCCGGCAGAAGGTGGACATTGCCGTAATCGAAACCGGCCTCGGCGGGCGGCTCGACAGCACAAACATCATCACCCCGGAAGTCTCGGTCGTAACGTCTATCGGCTTGGACCACTGCGACTTGCTCGGCTCCACCAGGGCAGAGATAGCGGCCGAAAAGGCAGGAATCTTCAAACCGGGCGTGCCCGCCGTCGTCTGGGGCCGCGACCCCGAGACCCAGCCCGTCTTCGAACGCATCGCCTCCTCTCTCGGTGCCCCTCTCTACTTTGCCGATGACCTTGCACTCCCTGTTCTGCCGCCTCTCGACCTCCCGGGCCCCTGTCAGGACACAAATCTCCGCACCACCCTCACCGCCCTCGCTAAATTGTCAAAAGACCGTTTTCTGCAACCCTCTGATTCTCAGCCCCATATCGATTCTCCTATGCGTATTTTTGCGCACAGGAGTTTTGATAAGTCGTTGGGGGATAGCGAGTTACGAAAAACACCCCGGCCGCTGGTGGTGGTTTACGGGGCGATGAGGGATAAGGATGTTGATGCCATCGCAGACCTGCTGCCGGAGGATGCGGAGTATTTCCTGGTGCAGCCGGAGACGCCACGTGCTATGCCGCTATCCGAGCTGGCACTGAAATTGAAACACTTCGATACGATACCTGCCGGAACGGTAGCGCAGGGCGTAAGCCAGGCGATGGCGCGCGCCCGCGAATTGCCCGGCGCAATATTGTATATATGCGGCAGCACCTTCGTGGTGTCTGAAGCCATAACTTATTTGGAATCATTATGAAACGAATTTTACCGGCCCTGCTTATGGCTCTGCTTATCCCCTCGTTAAGCATTGATGCCCAGGTTAAGGACGACTCCGGGCACGTCCTCATCAGCCTCTGGAAATCATACGACAAGGCTTGTAATAACGACCTCCCGCAAGATCAGCTCAAGGCTCTCGAAGCCATCAAGCAGGAAGCGGCTGCCAAACATCTCGCCTGGGACTGGTACGACGCAGCACGCAGATTCGTAAATACTTCTGTAAGTGTCAACTGGAAGCTTCGCAAGGAACTTGAAGAGTCTCTTGACAAAGAGGTTACCACCCTTGACGAGCCAATCATCACTTACACCCATTTACAAGACTCCTGGAGCGCCTCGAGGCTCAAAACCTACCTTGAAGATAACGCTGAGCGTCTCAAAAAGTCATCCAACCCTGAATTCTACAAAAGGGACTCCCGCCTCACATCCCAACTCTATCTGCCAGCTCTCCTGCCCCTGCTCTCAAACGACTATGAATATGTGCTTTGGAGTATGCATCTGAGCTCTCGCAGCGACGATCTGGAAACCTACTGCAAGGGCAAATACCCGGAGGAGGCTTTCATCCAATACACAAGAGCGTCAAAGTATTGGAACAAATCCAGCGCAGAAAGACTTGAAGCACTTGCAGAGCAATACAAGGGCAAGGCAGCATCGCTCCTGCCCCGTCAGCGCCTCATCATATGGCGCTTCAGTGAACTCTCCGGCAGCAAAACAGCCACCCAGGACGATTTCAAATCCCTCCGCAAGGAATGTGAGGCTTTCGAAGTTGAACGCAGGAAGTTCTCCGGCACCGAAAAGCGCATCGCAGACTGCTGCACCCAGGTAGCCGACCTTATAAAGACCCTTGATGGCAAAGATATCAGCATATTCTGCCAGGACGACAAGCTCACCCTTACCGTCCGCAACATCTCTTCCCTGAAGCTCCAGGTTGACGTTGCATACAATACCGTATGGGAGACCACAGTCCGGAACCCGAAACCGAGTTATTACATAAACGACGAACTCAAACTGAACCTCCCCGACCTCTCCGACGGCGATTACACGATACGCTGCAAGTCCGGCTACGCTGAGGAGCAGGCAGTATGGCGCAAGAACACCCTTTCTATTTCAATGCGTCAGGATTCCGGCGGCTGGGGCGTATTCGTTGCCGATTATATGACGGGCCGCCCGGTAGAATCCTGCACCCTCAAACTCTTCGATGCAGACGGCTATGAGCTTGCCAGCTCCGGCAACTTCCGCCCCAACGGATATTCCCGCCTGCCGCAGGAAATCTCCAAAGTCCTCTCCGGCGACTATAAGCGCTACCGTCTGCAGGCCTCCTACACCGATAAATACGGCCATCTGCGCCTCTCGGGCAGAATAGGTTTCACCGACAGCAGGCCCGAGGGTAAATCGACCCGTTCCGATCCTGTCTCGCGTGCCCGCATTCTTACGGACCGCAGCGCCTTCAATCCGGGCGAGACGGTTCAGTTCAAGGCCATCTGCTACAAGGGTACCTACGAATACGAACTCTTCCCCGAAGGCCAGGAATTGACTGTCGTACTCCTCGACCCTGAGCAGAAAGAGATCGACAGCAAAACATTAAAAACCAACGAATTCGGTTCCGTATGCGGGTCCTTCGACCTCAAGCGCGGTCCCCGTGGCGGCAGGTACTATATCTGCCTTCGCTACCCCGACGGCTCGCAGATAGCCCAGAAAGACATACGCGTTGACGAGTTCGTGCTGCCCACTTTCGAGGTTAAGTGGGACGACGACTCCGTGCTCCATCTCCCCGGCGACGTCATTAATGTCTCCGGCAAGGTGAGTTCCTACTCAGGTCACTCCCTCAGCGGAGCCAATGTACACTATACGATTGCCCGCGGGCGCGTCGGTATGCAGGAGGGCGACCTCGAACTCACTCCCGACGGCCGATTCAGCATAGAAATCCGGACCGACGATGACGACCGTCCCTTCTACTATCCCGTCGAGCTCCGTATCACCGATGAGACCGGCGAGACGCTGACCTTCAGCACCGGACGCCGCGTGTATTCCGAACCGCCGCTGCGTCTCTCGCTCCTCAATACAATCCCCGGCAAGTTCGAGCCAATTTCCGGCAGCGGACGCCCGTATGGCAGCGCCGCCATTGTCCGCGACGCCAATGCCTCTTTCAATTTCGATATGAGCGGCCTCTCCCGCGAGGGCCTCTCGATAGAGTATAAGGTCCTGGCCGACGCAGGCGGCAAGGAAGTGGCCTCCGGCACGGCAACCCCCGGCGGAATCGTCGAAGTCCCTATAGCAAAACTCCCTTCCGGCCTCTACAAGCTGGTGGTGAATGTGAGCGCCAAGAACGTCAATGGCCGCACGCACTCTTGCGAGCGCACTCTGGAATTCGTGAAGGCCGCCGACTCCGACACCGCCCTGAATATGGACGTGCAGTGCTTCTTCCGCGAATTCGAAGCGGAAGACATAGCTATGCAGATAGGCACCACCGACGGCCAGGCCTGGGTGGTAGTGGAACTCTTCGGAACTGGCAACGAGTTGCTGGACAGTCAGATAGTCTATCTCGACGGCGTCCGTGGCAAGAAGGGCTCTCTCAAGACGGTAAGCTATACCCGCAAACCCGGCTGGTCTGAGTCGCTGAAACTCTGCGCCATCTTCTTCCACAAGGGGAAGGTCTTCCGCTATACCAGCACCATCGAACTTCCCACTCCCTCCATTTCCCTGCCGCTGGAGTTCACCCGCTTCCAGGATCAGGCCCGCCCGGGAGAGAAGTTCTCGCTGCTGATCAAGACCACCCCCGGCGTCGAGTGTGCCGCCGCCGTCTTCGACAAGGCCTCCGAGACCATACATCCCAACCGCTGGTATGCTGTCAACACCGTCCGCAGGCCCTCGCCAACCGTCTATCATTACAGTGAGTGCGGCGTCAATAAATCGGGCTACGGCTACTACGGCTATGGCGTAGAAGAACGTACACTTATGTCCAAGGCGTCCGGCGTAGTCGAGGTGGCCGATGCCGTTGCAGAAAACGAGTCCGTAGAGGAGGCCATTCCGTTCCAGTTGGTCGATCCCGCATCCGTGCCGGGAGTTCGCAAGGACTTCGCCGCCACGATGGCCTGGGAGCCCGCTCTCCGCTCCGATGCCCAGGGCAATATCGAACTGAAACTCACTGGCGCCGACCGCCTCTCGACCTACTATGTGCAACTCTTCGCTCACGGGGAAGGGATGCATAACTCCACCATACGCAACGAGTTGCAAGTTACCATTCCGGTAAAACTCTCAATCGTCGAGCCCAGGTACCTTTTCGAGGGCGACCGCTATGTTGCGCGCGCAACCATCGCCAGCAACCTTGAGAACGGCACCACCGGCCGCGTCGCCGTCCGCTTCTACGACGGAGCCGACTGGCGCACCTGCCGTGTGCTCGGAACCGTACAGGAACGCATCGACCTGCGTGCCGGTGCGTCGCAGGCTTTCGCTGCCCCCTTCGTGGTGCCTGAGGGCGTCCGTGAGCTCGGCGTGCTGCTGAACTTCGAGCCCGACGACGCTTCCGTAGGCAGCGACGCAATGTTCGTCACCATCCCCGTTTACAAGCCGTTCCAGACCCTCACCGAGGCCCATTCGGCGCTGCTGCTCAATTCTTCCGAGAGGGCGCGCACCGTAGCGCACCTCCGCAGTCTGTTCGTCAACCTCGACGCCGGAAGCCTGCAGCCGCAGGAGCGCAGTATCCTTCAGATGCTCAAGGAGGCCGTCCCCGATGCTGTCGAGCCGAAAGGCAAGGACGTGCTGAGCCTCACCGAGGCCTGGTACGCCAATATACTCGCACGCCGTCTGGGAGCTCCCGGGCTGGACGATGAAGCCCTGGACGACATCGCCGAGAAGATTGCGGCCTGCCAGGCCGACGGTGGCGGCATCGCCTGGTTCGAAGGAATGAAGTCTTCGCCGGTGCTCACCGCCGCAGTGCTCCAGCGCATATACCTTATGCCCGAGGCCGACGTCTCTCCAATTGATCTCGAGGCGGCCGTCAAGTATTTGGACAACAGTTGGTTCGAGAAATCCGGAAGGCCAATCTGGTGCGGCGGAATCACCCTCGCGCAGTATCTCCTTACTCGCGCTATGTACCCCTGGATTCCGTTCGAAAGGACTTCCTCCAAGGAACTCCGCCAGTTCCGCAAAGACGTAAAGGCCTACCTGGTGCCCACCGGCAAGCGTGGAATGAACGGACAGATTCTGGCAAAGGCCCGTCGCCTGCGCACGCTGCAGCTCCTCACCACGCTCCCATACGGCGACAAGCTCGCCAAATCATGGGGCATCTCCATCCAGAAGAAACTCCGCAAGTCGATGGATGCCGATATCAAGTCGCTCCTGCAGTATGCAGTGAAGCACGACGGAGGCGGAGTCTATTATCCCAACGCCGTTATGCCCTGGCGCGGCCTGCTGGAAAGCGAACTCTACGCCCACTCCCTCCTCTGCGACCTCTTCACCTCCGTCGAGGCGAACGACGTAGCCGAAGGCATTCGTTTGTGGATAATGATTCAGAAGGAGACGCAGCATTGGGAGAAGGATCCGGCATACATCGAAGCGATTGCTTCCGTGATGCGCGGCACGCCGGAGACCCTGTCAGCCAGCGTGATACTGCTGAGCGGCAGCTACACCAAGCCGTTCGAGGAAGTTAAGGCTGCCGGAAATGGAATGACCATCCACACGAAGTGGTTCGTCAACGGTGCCGAACTCAACGACGGCGACATCCTGCACGTCGGCGACAAACTCACGGCTCGCTACATCATCCATAACGACGAGAACCGCAGCTTCATACGCATCTGCTCGCCCCGTCCCGCGTCGTTCCGCCCTGTTCAGCAGCTCTCCGGCTATTACGGCTGGTGGCTCTCGCCTCTCACTTGCGGCACCTGGCACTTCAGTCCGGAGGGTTATCGTAACGTGCTGGCCGACAAGACCGAATACTGGTTCGACAGCTTCCCCGAAGAAAACACTACCATCAGCGAGGAGTTCTTCGTCACGCAGGAAGGCGCCTTCCAGATGCCCGCCATCGAGATAGAATCCCTTTACGCTCCTCATTATCGCGCCAACGGTGACGGCAGGGGAGCGGTGGAATCCAGATAATTTATTATATTTGCGGTGATGCTTCAGGCCTTGTATTCAAAATACATCATCGACGGCGTGCCGCAGGAACTCACTCCGGCCGGCCTTTTGGCCCCAGTGCTGGAAAAGGCGCCCGAGCAGGAACTCCCCGGCGGCACCGTGCTGGACGAGACTATCGACCCGGCTCCGACTCCGATAGTGCTTGAGGAATCTCGCATTCCAGACTATTTGAGCGCCATCTCTGGCGCTGAACGCTGCATTCCGGTACCTTTCGCTGCTCCCTGCACCCGCGGGCGCATCGCCGAGGCGCTGATAGACAGTATGTGGCGCGTCGGCAACTTCCGGCTCGACGACCTCGCCCTCACGGTCAAATGGAATTTCGATATTCACACCGTGGGCGATATGGCCGCCTTCTACGCCTCCGTGGAGTCGGCGGTCGATTATATCGACGCTCTCGGCCTGGTGCTCCGCCGCTGCGTGTGCGAGAGCGGACCCTTCGGCGTCAAAGTTGCGACTCCGTTCTCGGGTGCGCCCCTGCTTGTCGATGACGAAATCCGCCCCGACCCCCAGAGCTGGCTTGTCTATGTGCCTTTCGACACTTCCGAATACCGCCTCGGCGGTTCCCTGCTCGCCCAGGTGCTCGGCCTTCGCGGCGGCACCAGCCCGCAGCTCACAGACGCCGATTATTTTATCGACTGTTTCGAGATAGTGCGCGAATTCGCGGAGGATGGCGTGCTGCTTTCCGCCACTACCGTCGGCCCGGGAGGCCTTGCCGCCGCCGTCCGCAGGCTCTGCGGCTCTGCAGCCGGCGTGTCAGCAGACGTCTCCGACGTGCTCCGTGCCTCCGGCGCCCCAGCTCCGGCGATCCTCTTTTCCGAGGTTCCCGGTGCGCTCCTGCAGGTGCGTGACGTTGATTTCGATTATATCGATGCCGAATTCATCCTTCAGGACGTAGCCTATTACCCCTTGGGGCATCCGGTTACCGGCGGCTCCCTGCACTTCGCAGCGTCTGACCGTCCCGGCATACAGACTATACTCGAATCCCTGATGCAGAACGCAGAGGGGGAGGATTGACATATGGGAAAATCTAAGATCTTCGTGCTCGATACGAACGTTATCCTGCACGACCACAAGGCGATACGCCAGTTCCGCGACAACGACCTGGTGATTCCTGCCGCCGTTATTGAGGAAGCCGACAAGTTCAAGAAGGGCAACGACACCCTGTCGTACCACGCCCGTGGTTTTATGCGCGACCTCGACAAGATTTCTGCCGGCAAGCCGTTCGGCAAGGACGGAATCCCCATCGGCAAGGACCTCGGCCGCATTAAGGTGGAACCCAACCACCCTTTCGCCCCTGAATTCGCCGACCTTTTCAAAGACGACACGCAGGACCACCGAATCCTCGCCACAGCAATGTGGGTGCGCGACTCTCATCCCGACCGCTTCGTTGCGCTGGTTACCAAAGACGTGAACCTCAGGCTCAAGGCTAGGGCGGCAGGTATGGCGGTTCAGGATTACCTCACCGACAAGGTTGAGGACGAACATCTGGAAGTCAGCCAGAAAGAGGTCATTCGCACGGAACTGCCTTCCGCGCTTATGCAGGCCCTGTGCTACGGTCCCGACAACGCCATCCCCTGGAAGGAAGTGCAGCAGACCAAGCCCGAGCCCAACCGCTTGTATAAGTTCTGCTGGCAGGAGAAGGCCGCAGGCGCTGCCGGCGACGGTGGCGAGACCGTCTGCGCCCGCTACGACGCGTCCCGAGACGCCATCGTGCTGATTCGCTCCCGCGAGGCATACGGCATCAAGCCGCGTAACGACGAGCAGAAGATGGCCCTCGACGCCCTCCTGAATCCCAAGACCGAGCTTGTTGCCCTCACGGGCGGCGCCGGCACCGGCAAAACCCTGCTGGCCCTCGCCGCCGCTCTCGCCCAGGAGAGGGATTACGAACAGATAATCCTTTCCCGTCCTACTGTTGTTTTGGGCAATCAGGACATAGGCTTCCTGCCCGGTGACCAGAAGAGCAAGATGGGCCCCTTCCTTCAGCCACTGATGGATAACCTTAATGTAATCAAGGAGTTATATCGGCCCGGCTCTCGCGAGGCCCAGCGTATTGACAATATGCTCAGTATGGAGAAACTGGTCATCGAGCCCCTGGCGTACATTCGCGGGCGCTCGCTCGGCCGCTGTTTCTTCATCATCGACGAGGCGCAGAACCTTACGCCTCACGAAATCAAGACCATCATCACCCGTGCCGGTGAAGGCACCAAGATGGTTTTCACAGGAGACATTTTCCAGATAGACCAGCCGTACCTCGACCAGTGGTCAAACGGCCTCACGCACATTTCCGACAAGCTCAGCGGCCAGAAGCTCTTCCAGCACGTCTTCCTGCGCAAGGGAGAACGCAGCGCGCTCGCCGACCTCGCCGCCAAGTTGCTTTAACCAGATTATTTATTATATTTGCAAGATTTTAGATAAATTAGTTTTTAACACAATACGATCGTAAAATTATGTTTGAAAAAAAGAAAAGGGTTTACCGCTTCGGCGGCAAGAACGCAGAAGGCGACGGCTCCATGCGTGAACTCCTCGGCGGCAAGGGTGCAAACCTCGCCGAAATGAGCAAGCTCGGGATGCCTGTCCCGGCCGGATTCACTATCACAACTGAATGCTGTGCAGAGTACTATGAACTCGGAGGCGGCTACACGGAAGAGCTTAAGCGCGACGTGGCCGTGGCTCTCGAAGCCACCGAGAAGATCATGGGCAAGAAATTCGGCGATCCCGAGGATCCCCTCCTCGTAAGCTGCCGCTCCGGCGCCCGCAGTTCCATGCCCGGTATGATGGATACCATCCTCAATATCGGTCTTTGCTCCGCCACTCTACCCGGAATGATCAAGAAGACCGGTAACCCCAGGTTCGTCTATGACGCATACCGCCGTCTTATTATGATGTACTCCGACGTTGTCATGGAGAAGGCAGAAGGCATCGAGCCCGCCGACGGACAGGGTATCCGCCAGCAGCTCGACCGTATGATGGAAGAACTCAAGGAAGCAAAAGGATATAAGTCCGACACCGATATCACTGCTGAAGAACTCAAGGTTCTCTGCGACAAGTTCAAGGTGAAGGTCAAGGAAGTTCTCGGCGTAGAGTTCCCCGACACCGCCCAGGATCAGCTCTGGGGCTCCATCGGCGGCGTGTTCAAGTCCTGGAACGGCAAGCGCGCTATTGCATACCGCCGCATCGAGAAGATTCCCGATGACTGGGGTACCGCTGTCAACGTACAGTCTATGGTCTTCGGCAATATGGGAGAAACCTCCGCTACCGGCGTTGCATTCTCCCGCAACCCTGCTACCGGCGACAACAAGTTCTATGGTGAGTGGCTCATCAACGCACAGGGCGAAGACGTGGTTGCAGGTATCCGCACCCCCAACCCTCTGAACGAGGCCACCAAGTCCGAGCAGAACAAGCATCTCCCTTCGCTGGAGACCGCAATGCCCGAGGTTTATGCCGAACTCGACGCCATCCGCAAGCATCTCGAGGAGCACTTCCACGATATGCAGGACATTGAGTTCACCATTCAGGAGGGCCACCTCTGGATGCTCCAGTGCCGTATCGGCAAGCGAACCGGTATAGCCGCTCTCCAGATGGCTATGGATATGCTCTCCGAGGGTATGATTGACGAGAAAGAGGCAGTTATGCGCGTCTCTCCCGCTCAGCTCGACGAAATTCTTCACCCTATCCTCGACCCCGCTTCCGAGAAGATGGCCGAAGTTATCGCAAAGGGTCTTCCCGCTTCTCCGGGCGGCGCCGTCGGCACCATCGTATTCACTTCCGAGGCCGCTATGGAGGCTGCTGCAGCCGGCAAGAAGGTTATCCTCATCCGTGAAGAGACCTCTCCCGAGGACATCGAAGGTATGCGCGCATCCGCCGGTATCCTTACCACCCGCGGTGGTATGACCTCCCACGCCGCCCTCGTGGCCCGTGGCTGGGGCAAGTGCTGCATCGTAGGTTGCGAGACTATGAAGATCAACCTGGCTGGCAAGAGCGTCAGTTTCGGTGGCCAGACCTACAAGGAAGGCGACTGGTTCTCCCTGAACGGATCCAAGGGCTATGTCTATGCTGTCAAGATCGACACTATGGACGCCAGCGAGAATCCTCTCTTCATCAGCTTTATGCAGATCGTCGACAAATATCGCCGCCTGGGCATCCGCACCAACGCCGACACCCCCGAGGATGCGGCCCGCGCACTGTCCTTCGGCGCCGAGGGCATCGGCCTCTTCCGTATCGAGCATATGTTCTACGGCAAGAACTCCGAGACCCCTCTCGCAAAGCTCCGCAAGATGATCCTTTCCGACACCGACGCCGAGCGCAAGGCTGCCCTTGATGAGCTTGAGCCGTTTATGAAGGCTTCCGTCAAGAGCACCCTCAAGATTATGGACGGCAAGCCCGTCGTGTTCCGTCTGCTCGACCCGCCTCTCCACGAGTTCGTTCCCAAGGGAGAGGAGAAGGAGAAGGAACTGGCCGACGAACTCGGCATCTCCGTATCCGACATCGAGCGCCGTGGCGAGAACCTCCACGAGGTCAATCCTATGATGGGTCACCGCGGTGTACGTCTCCACGTCACCTATCCTCTGATTGCCGAGACTCAGTATCGCGCCATCTTCACCGCCGAGGCTGAACTCCAGAAGGAGGGCTTCCACCCGATTCCCGAGATTATGATTCCCGTTACCGTGTCTGAGCGCGAGCTTCGTTTCCAGAAGGCTATCTGCATGAAGATCAAGGCTGAGGTCGAGGCTGCTACCAGCGAGGTCCTCGAGTTCAAGTTCGGTACGATGATTGAGATTCCTCGTGCTGCTCTCACCGCAGACCGTATGGCACGTACCGCCGAGTTCTTCAGCTTCGGTACCAACGACCTCACCCAGATGACGTTCGGCTTCAGCCGCGACGACGTCGGTACCTTTATGGGCGAGTACCTTGGCAACAAGCTCCTCGACAACGATCCGTTCCAGACCATCGATGTCAAAGCCGTAGGTAAGCTCGTGGAACTGGGTATCCAGGGTGGCCGCAGCAAGCGTCCCGACCTCAAGTGCGGCGTTTGCGGCGAGCACGGAGGAGATCCCGATTCCGTACACTTCTTCAACCGCATCGGTGTTGACTATGTGAGCTGCTCACCTTTCCGCGTGCCTATCGCAAGGCTTGCAGCCGCACAGGCAGCCATCAAGCAGGGTTAATTGAAAAGGTTACTATTATATATTATAGTATCGTTACTGGCAGGGATGCCGTCGGCGATGGCGATGCAGCAGGAACCGTTGATCGATTTCACGCACCGCTACGCCGATGTGCATCTCACGTTCAGGCTCTCCAAGCTTAAATCCATGAACCGGCTCATGCCTGCAGGCCTGCGCCGTGAGATAGGGGAGGAATACTATCCGGAGATACGCAAACAGCTCGCGACGAAGGACTCGATGCAGTTCAAGAAAGGCGAAGCGAGCGTGGAGCGTTTCCCCGACGGAAAGATCAAACTTTCCCTGAAGTTCCCCAATTTCATCATGGTGATAAGCGAGATTACTTGGGAAGAGATGGACGATTTTTTTGCCGAATATTTCGGGTATAAAGCCCCCTGAACGCGCTGTAATGTGTAAAAAAAAAGAAAAATTGTTGCACGATAGTATTTTTCTACATATATTTGCACGTTAAATCGTTTCTTGGACCAGTGGGTACTATGCCCATTTGGTGCCTGAAATGATATTGGCAAGGTTACTAAACCCTAGAACATAAATAATTTTAATAACAATTTTTAAACAATTAATTTATGAAAAAAATCTTTAGATTGGCAATCGTGTTCGCCTTCGCAGGTGCAGCACTTTTGACTGGATGTACGAAAGATTACAGCGTCCAGATCAGCAATCTTGAGAATAAGGTTGCCGAGCTCAACAGCAAGGTAACTAATCTCGAGAATGAGATCAAGGCCGGCGCCGTTATTTCTTCCGTCGATCCTATTACCAATGGTGTAAGGGTTAACCTCAGCAATGGTAACCATTTCGACCTTACCAACGGCAAGGACGGTGCAAACGGCGCCGACGGCAAGGATGGTAAGAATGGCACCAACGGTACCAACGGCAAGGACGGTAAGGACGGCCAGAACGGCAAGGACGGTAAGGACGGCCAGGACGGCGCTCCCGGCACTCCCGGTACCGTTATCACCATTGGCCCCAACGGCAACTGGTTCCTTGACGGCGTTGACTCCGGCGTACCCGCACAGGGCGAGCAGGGTCCTCAGGGCGAACAGGGTCCTCAGGGCGAGCAGGGTCCTCAGGGCGAACAGGGTCCTCAGGGCGAACAGGGTCCTCAGGGCGAGCAGGGTCCTCAGGGTGAGGCAGGAGCTGCCGGCGCTGCCAGCGCTGATGGCGTTTCCTACACCGTTGAGAAGAACCCCGATGCAGATCATCAGGGTATTTGGTTCGTTCCTTCCGACGGCGATCCCGCTAAGTATTACTGCATCTCCAATGCCAGCGAGGGCGATCTCGTTGTCGCAAAATGGGCTGACGGTCAGCTGACTGTATGGGGTGCTGAGGGTGCTCCTGAAGAGGGTATCATCATCAACACCGTTGCTAAGCTCAAGGGCCTCGCATTTGTTCCTGAGACCATCCTCGACGGTCTCGGACTCGTCACTCTCAACCAGATCGGTTTCGGCGGTGGCGATGGTCTCGGCAACGCTCAGGGCTATACTTTCAAGAGGGTAAAGACTGTTGCTACTGTTGATCAGGCAGAGTTCCTCAAGGGTGCTGACACTACTGTTTGCTACAGGCTCAACCCTGGCAACATCGACGTGGAGTCCTATGATTTCAGTATCATCAAGCGTAATGTTAAGACCATTACCAGGGCTACTGCAGAAGATGTTGAGAACTTCGTAGTGATCGACAAGAAAGTCAAGAACGGCAGCTTCCTTGAGCTTGATATTGCTCCTGCCCAGAAGATTGATCACAACACTGCAATTCCTGCTGACAACAATATTATTATCGCTCTCCGCGCTAACTGCAAGGTAGCTGACGCTGACGGTGCCAAGCAGGAGATTGTTTCCGATTACCAGTATGTTGATGGCCAGTTCATCAACTGGAATTATCAGATCATCGACAAGAAGAAGTATGATGCTGATAACGATGATGTTGATCCTTATCGTACCGACTATGTCGAAATCGACGATAATCAGATCATTGATGTCAAGCTCCCTCTTAACGGTGAGGTTGATCTCCTTAAGGTTGTTGAGACCTACGCTGTCGAAAGAGGCGTTCTTGCTTCCGATTCTCCTCTGAACCTCCAGCCTAAGTATGAATTCGCCTATGCTGGTAAGGCCAATGGCAAGTATGTCATGGATCCCAGCGATTTCACCAAGGCTCCTTACGAGGTTACTTCTTCTGATAAGACCAACCAGAACAAGTATATGGTCTTTGATGGTTCCAAGATTAAGGTTAACTCCGATTTCGTAGGAACTCCTTCTATCGACCGTACTCCTCTTATTTATGTTCGTTCCTATTATCAGGATCCTAACGATAACACTATCAAGAGGTATCTGGCCGATGCATTCATCAAGGTTAAGATTACCGGCGATGAGGCTGTCGATCCTGACAAGACTCTTGGTTGGTTCGTATTCCTGAAGCATAATGTTGAGTTCAAGGGCCTTTCCGATCAGTATGTCTCTGCTCCCGGCGGCGATGTGACTTGCGAGAATGGTAGCTTCTCCTACCTCGCTAAGGTATGGGAGAACGAGGCTGAGCACAAGGTGGTTGAAACTCCTGAGTATAAGGATGCTGAGGCCACTTACGCAAATAACAAGACTCTCAATGTTGACTGGGAAGAGGTTAACATTTATGTCCTCGACAAGCTGAACATCAATTACAAGAAGTTTGGTGAGGTTTACAATCTCCAGGAGCCTAAGCTCATCCTCGTTCAGGGTAATCAGGGTCCTGTTGCTCCTGCAGAGCTTCCTGCTTCCAAGGACGATGCTGTCATCGTTGACTTCGACGACCTTGCTACCTACTATGCTGGTGCCGATAAGGACTTCACTTCTCCTCAGAACTGGGATCAGGCTACCAATATCGTAAATGTTGCTATCAACAATCAGGTTCCTGTACAGGAGAAGCCTCACAAGGTCTTCGTTCTCTTCGAGACTGTTGATGACTACAACTATCTGTATCCTGATGTGATCTTCGAGTTCGATTACAAGTATATCGCTCCTGATCCTACGCACCACAAGCACACCTTCACTATCGGTGGCTGGGAACTCAACCCGGACTACACCCTCGGTACTCCTGACAAGAAGCAGACCATGGTTGTCGTTCCTGAGTCCGCAGATAAGGTTCCTGCTGATGATGACTACTTCGGAGAAGGCGGTAAGGATGCTCCTGACGCTTATGTATCCTTCGGTGCCGTCCGCGTGAAGGGCCAGGGCAACACCCTCAACTCCGCTATCATCGAGCACTTCAAGGAGTACAACATTACGGTTAACGAGGATTCTGAGTACACCTTCACTGTGAAGAACTACAGCACTCCTAAGGTTGATCTGCAGTTCCCTGCCAACTCCGCACAGGATAAGCAGCAGGGCGACATCGATATCGTCGATGGCCACGCTGAGTGGACTGTTACCGGTGCTGAGCTCAAGAAGGTTATGGATGGCGAGGCTGGTGCTGAGATTATCCTCGAGAACAAGAAGGCTCTTGTAGTTGGTAAGGATATCCTCATCGAGATCACTGAGACTTGCCTCACCGACGAGACTGATCTCGTTATCCTCGACGAACCTACCGTGAAGAAGGGATACTACTATGTGGTATTCGACGGCTTCGACTTCAAGTTGAGCATCGTTGCCAATGACATCGTTCTCGGTACCTATGTTGAGTACAGTGACTACGTACTTGCTCACGAGCTTATCGAGCTTGTCTACGATAAGGTTTCCAACCCTGACAAGGCTGAGGCCAAGGCTCTCTTCGAGCTCAATGCTGATGGCAAGTTTGTTCCTACCGCTGAGGGTATTGCTCTCGGTCTCGACGAGCAGCAGCTTGCTGAGGTCACCGATCTCGAAATCGAATATGTTGATTCTGACACCCAGGCTTCCTTCAACAATCTGTTGAACGCCTATGCAGCTGGTGCTACGGTTCCTCAGCCCGCAAGTGCTCAGGCCGACTACGCTGCCGCAGAAGAGTTCATCTGCTGGTGGAACATGGGTACTGACCTGCAGAAGGATAAGAATGCCAAGTATAAGGCTGTTCTCAACTACACCTTCGAGGGTGAGGACAAGACCGCTGAATTCTCTGGCAATATCAAGGTCCTCAGCACTGCTAACACTGCAGCTCAGAAGCCGAACCCTAACTACAAGTACAACGGTATTCGTTGGGGTGAGCCTGATCCCGAGCCGGAGCCGCAGCCGGGTGAAGGTGGCCAGGAGCCGGAGCCGCAGCCGGGTGAAGGTGGCATGCAGCCGGAGCCGCAGGAGCCCTAGTCCTAATCTCTGAATTGTACGAAAGTACAGATCACATTAGAGTTAACTAGACTCAAATAAATTGGAGAGAGAGCGCAAAACTCTCTCTCCTTTTTTTTTGCGTTATAATTGTTATATTTGTATGGAAAACTTCATTGTGCTTATGAGACGTTTATTTTCTTTAATTTCATCCTTTTTGCTGCTTTCCGTAGCCATCTCGTGCGATACGGAAATTCAAATCTACCCTGACGAGCCCAACCCCGGAATTGTGCTTAACGCCAGTTTTGTCGGAGGTAACAGCACCAAGACCGAGTTTGGACGTATGACTTCAACGCACAGTTATGCTGAAGTACTCTGGAGTTATAGAGATTCACTTAGCCTATTCTTTAACAATCCTACAGACGGACCTAAGAATGTTCGTCTTATTACGAAACAGTCCGGTGGCAAGAAGGCTGTTTTCTATCCTGATCCTGAAGTTCAGATTTCCGGCACTTCTTTCGTTGGACTCTATCCTTACAATGCAGATGCTTCGTTAAGTAATGGCGTTATCTCTTCTGTCATTCCTTCTGTGCAAACTGCAAAGGAGGCCTCTTTCGATCCTTCTGCTATGCTCGCTGTAGGTGCCGCGTCTGCTTTCTCCTCCGAGACCGAACTTGATATGGACTTTTACAATGTCTGCTCCGGTATCTGTTTTACGCTTACCGCGAATGCTGGCCAGTATAAACGGATAGTATTTAAGGGAAATAACGGAGAGCTTATTTCCGGACCTGTTACCATCAGCGCCGTCGGCACTTCTGAGCCGCTTGCTTCAGCAGCGGACGGAGCATCTGACTCCGTCGAGCTCCTGCCTCCGAATAACGGTGCTTTCAAGCCCGGCGTTGAGTATTATATCTGCTTCCTTCCTCAGGAATTCACGTCCGGATTCAGCATGTACTTCTGTACAGATGCCCAGCAGCTCCCTGCCGCCGAGAAATGCACTGCATCCGTCAAGTTCTCCCGTGGTCGTTTTGCAGTTGTTAACGTAGCAGATACTCACGGGAAGCTTGGAAAGATTCGCACTGGTGTGGCGCTCGACGAGTTGGGTACGGCTAACTGTTATGTGGTTTCCAAGCCAGGTTGCTATAAGTTCCGTATGGTTAAAGGCAACGATGAATCTCAGACTCTTTCGGGCGTTACGTCCGTAGCTGTGCTTTGGGAGACTGTAAATACCACTACAGCGCCGGCAGTTGGTTCCGTAGTCGATAACGTTGTTTTCAACGGTCAGTATATTTATTTTGATACGCCTGCTAAACTGAAAGACGGCAATGCTATCATCGCGGCGTATAAGGATAACGATATACTTTGGAGTTGGCATATCTGGGTTTGTGCCGACAGTCCTATAGCTAACGCTCAGACAATTATTGGTAAATCTCGTGCCATGCTGGACAGGAACCTTGGCGCGCTCGAGTCTAATCCTAATGGTTATGCTCTTTGCAACGGCCTGATTTATCAATGGGGCCGCAAGGACCCGTTCCCTGGGGCGGCGCAGTCCTATTCCGAAACCAGTCCCGGCGGTTCTCTTATTGCTACTACGGCCGGCGCCTTAAAGCTCCTTCCTTCGAACTCAGAGGTTACAGTCGAATATGCAGTCAAGCACCCTGATGCTTTCATTACAAATACAAAGAACTGGCTCTATGTGCCTGATGCTACTTTGTGGGCTGAAGAGAAGACTATATACGACCCTTGTCCTGCGGGATGGAAGGTGCCAACGACATGCAAGTTTGTTGGTTCTTCAACAGTACATGATCTCGATAATGAGGCCTGGAGTGTAGATGAGTCGTATTGGCAGAGAGTTGCCGGACAATATTACGGTATGTTTTTTACTCTTTCTGACGGGTCGTCCCGTTCATGGTATCCTAATGCAGGCTATCTCGGCTGTGACGGAGTGCTCTACATGCTTGGGGAGTATTGCTGCTACTGGTCATGTAACCGTTATGGCGACAATGTATATGCCATGGAAATGTACAAGAATAATTCCACCGGCAAACTTACATATACCCCTTACCGTGGTGGCCATAAGAGGGGAGAAGGTAACTACGTCCGTTGCATCGAAGACAAATAAAGACAATACCTATGAAAACCAGAATACTCGCCATACTTTTAGTCGCTGTGTCCCTTTGCTCCTGCTTCAAGGAAGAAGTCAGGGTTACGGGCATTACCCTGGATGCAAGTTCTCTCGTCATCCCGTTGAATGGCACGGATCAGCTCAGGGCTACCATATCTCCGTCCAATGCCGATAATCTCATTGTGCTCTGGACCAGTTCCAATGCGTCCGTTGTCAAGGTGAGCGACACCGGAGCCCTTACTGCTGTCGGCACCGGTGAGGCCGTGATTACGGCTACATCCGACGGCTCCGGCCTTACGGCAACGTGTAAGGTAACGGTTCCGGAAGTTGTGTTCCCTGTGGAGTCAATGACCCTCGACAGGACCTCCCTTGTGCTTAGCATAGGTCAGTCCGCCAGAATAGTTGCAACCATTGAGCCTGCCAACGCGACCGACAAGACCCTTCACTGGATGAGTTCCGATGAGTCTGTCGCTACGGTAGATGATGCCGGCAACGTGACAGCCAAGGATTATGGCAAAACCACTATCGTAGTAACGACTGCGGACGGTGGTATTATGGCCAAGTGCGAGGTCTCAGTGCCCAAGACTATGGTTACTAAACTCACGCTTGAGAATGAAGATACCGAGATTACCCGTAAGCTGAATGAAACCGTTCAACTCAAGGCTTCTGTCTGGCCTCTTGAGGCTACCAACCCGGCCCTTCGCTGGTCCAGCAACAATGAGGCGGTAGCATCTGTGGATGAAAACGGTCTGGTGACGGCTCTTTCTTATGGCGAGGCTGTGATTTCCGTATCCACCGTTGATGGCTCCGAGCTTAGCTCTTCACTTAAGGTCGTGGTTAAGAACCCGCTCGGCGGGATTACTTTAAGCCCTACCTCTATTGTCCTCTATGAATATGAGCAGCAGCCTCTTACGTTAGCCTTCACTCCTGAGGATGCAGAGGATAAGTCTGTTGAATGGTCTTCTTCCGACGAGTCGGTAGCTGTAGTCAGTTACGGCGTGGTTCACGCGGTCAAGGCTGGTAAGGCAACCATATCTGTGAAAGCCCTTGCCGGCGATTTCGAGGCCACCTGCGAGGTAACCGTGAAGTGCAAGGTTGCCGGAGTAAAGCTCAATGAACACGAAATTACCCTTAAAGAGGGCTCCTCACAGAAGTTGGAGGCTACCGTCTATCCCTCAAGGGTCTCCGATCTCACTGTCAAGTGGGAGTCTGAAAATCCGACAATTGCTGTTGTAAATGATAAGGGCACCGTTACGGCGCTGGTACCCGGCACCACGAAGGTTACTGCGACATCAAACGAAGACAACAGTTTCAGTGACGTTTGTATCGTGAACGTTGAACAGGTAGTTACGAACGTTACAGGCATAACTGTCAGTCCGGCATCTCTGAATATGACTGTCGGAGACAAGCAGCAGTTGTCCGCAACCATAAAACCGGCGGATGCTACCAATGGTGAATACAGCTGGTCGACAAGCGATGCGAACATTGCGAGCGTGACTGCCGACGGTCTTGTCACAGCAGTAAGTGCCGGCTCCGCTACGATTTGCGTTACCTCCAAGGACGGTGGTTACCACGCAAATTGCAACGTTAAAGTACGCAACAAGGTTGACAAGATTACGGTTAAGGGAAGCCAGGATTATGTCTATATAGGAAAGACTGTGCAGCTCAGCTACGAGCTTGAGCCTGCTGGTGTGGAAGCAGAGATTGAGTGGGTGTCTATGAATACTGATGCCGCTACGGTTTCCAGTTCTGGTGTAGTTACCGGCAAGGGTAAGGCTGCTGAAGCAAAAATAATCGCCAGGACTAAAGACAAGTCGGTTGTCTCCAACGAGTATTCTCTTGAGATTCGCAAGGCGGTGAAGAGTATTACTCCTGCACCTGCCGCAATCGAAGTGTTTGAGCTTGCTGATCCCGTACCGTTGAAGGTAACAGTCGACCCTGAAGATGCAAGTTATCCCGATTATACGTTTGAGTACTCAAAGACTGGCATTGCAGAATTTGCCAATGGTTTGGTAACCCCTAAGTCACCCGGTGTCGTTACCATTACATTCAAGCCGAAGGACGATGTCGAACGGGCCTTGGGCGTATCCGGTAGCTGTACTGTTACCGTATTGCAGCATGTCAAGACCATTGACATTACCAAGCCCACTACCAGTGAAATAACGCTATTGGTTGGTGAAACTGAACAGTTTGAAGCAAGTGTTCAGCCTTCTACTGCAAAGTTGAAAGGATATACATGGAAATCAAGCGATCCTAATACGGTAAGTGTTGATAATAACGGTAAGATTACAGCCCGCCAGGCAGGCGATGCCGTCATTACCGTTACCAGCGAGGATGACTGGATGGATATATCTGCCAGCTGTACGGTTCACGTTAAGAACACGGTTAAGACAATCAACCTGAGCCAATCAGAGTTGAACATGTTTTCCGGCGACGAAGAGATACTTACCTATACCGTCAGCCCCGACAATGTGGATGACGAGTCTGTTACTTGGTCTACTATACCGTCCAACTCATCCGTTGTTAGGGTATTGCAGGTTACCGGCGACCCGAAGCAGGTGAAAGTGAAGGCTGTTTCCGCTGGCAACGCAACTATTGTTGCCACAAGTAAGTCCAAGTCCGGGGTCATGGCGACATGTACGGTTAATGTCGAGAAGAAAGATATTCACGTAGAGTCGGTCAGCGTGTCTCCGACGTCCGGTGAGATTTTCAAGGGAGAGACTCTGCAACTCACGGCTACCGTGCTGCCGGCCAATGCCGACAATAAGAATGTCACCTGGTCCAGTAGCAAGAGTTCAGTCGCTTCCGTGAATGCTGACGGCGTTGTGAGTGGCGTTGGAGTCGGAGAGGCTGTGATTACTGCCACAACGGTTGATGGCAGCAAGACTGCAACTTGCACCATCACTGTTAAGAATCCTCCCGTGAAGGTTTCTTCCGTTACTCTTTCTGAGCATAGTTTCACAATGGAATCAGGCACGACCCATACCCTGACTGCAACCGTGCTTCCCGCAAACGCTGATGATCCGACAGTTGAATGGAGTAGCAGCAATGAAAATGTAGCCACGGTGTCCCAGTCCGGAGTCGTTACGGCCAAGAGCGTTTCAGGTCAAGCTGTTGCCGTGATTACCGCTCGAGCCAAGGACGGTGAAAATAATGCCGTACTCGACGAGTGCACAGTTACCGTTAAGGCTCAGATCATACATGTCACCAAGCTGACCATCGATCCTACCAGCATGAGTTTGTATGTAGGTCAGACTAAGAAGATTACATACACGATATCTCCGTCCAACGCCGAAGACCAGTCGGTTACTTTCGTCGCGCCCAAGGCTTCGGCCGTTACGGTTGACCAGGAGGGTAATGTATATGGTGTAAAGACTGGCTCGTCTGCCGTTACCGTCACTACGAACGACGTTGGCAAGTCCAAGACTTGTGCTGTGACGGTTACCTGGAATAAGGTTGCCAGCATTAAGGTTACACTCCCTAATGGCCACGTATTGGGCGCTTCGGAAGCTTTAATTCTCCGGGTTGGTGAGCAGATTGCGCTCAATGCCCAGGCGATTGGTCAGGACAGCAATGCAGATCCTTCTGCAACAGGACTTCAGTGGACTGTCAGCGGTTCCGCAGTAAGCCTGAACAACGGGACGATAACCGCCCTTGCCGAAGGCTCGACTACCCTCCGTATTAAGTCCAATGACTCCAACGTCAATGTCTATGTGGATATTCCGGTGCAGGTAATGCCTGCCGCTTCTTCCGGAGGCAACGAGGGCGTGGAGTTTGACGACTGGAATTTCTAGGCTGACGGCTAAGGATTTGCTTTTTACGCTAAAAATTAATATTTTTGCCTGCTAATCCGCAACGGAAATAAATATTAGTACATAATTATGAAAAAATTAGTTCTTGTAATTTCTTCGATGCTCGTTCTTGCAGCGAGCGCATTTGCGCAGGACGTCTTCTATCCCGGTTTCTATGCCGGTATCAAAGGCGGTGCCTCTTATACTGTAGGTGAGACTGCCGGTCTTTTCGATACCAAGCTCATCTCTCCCGCAGCCGCTCTCGATCTGGGTTATCAGGTCAGCCCCGTTTTTGGCGTTCGTGCCAACATCGCCGGATGGCAGGGCAAGGGTGGTTTCGTAGATGATACCGTCTATGGATTCAATTACGCCCAGGCTGCTGTCGATGCAACCTTCGATATCTGCAATCTCTTCGGTTACAAGCAGCGCGTGCTCAATCCCTACGCTTTCATCGGCGTTGGCGCACTCGGCCTCCTGAAGAATGGTGCAGACGTCTCCCATACTGACATTAACCTTTATTGGGAGCCCGTCAAGCTTTCCACTATGGCTCACGCTGGTGCAGGTATTGACATCCGTCTTTCCGACCTTCTCGCAATCGAGCTCGAGTATGCTTACAATGCAATGCCCGACTGCTTCAACTCCAAGGCAGGTTCCTATCTTGACCACCAGCACGTAGCCCTCGCAGGCCTCAAGTTCAACTTCGGTGCTGCAGACGGCAAGAAGAAGGCCGCTGAGGCTGCTGCCGCCGCCGCTGCTGCTGCTGCTGCACAGGCCGCTGCTGCACAGGCTCGCGCAGACAAGGAGCTTGCAGACGCTATCGCAGCTGCCAACGAGGCTATCGCGAACGCTCAGAAGGCTCTTGCTGATAACGACTTCATCCCTGAGGACGATGCAGCTATCAACGACGCTATCCAGGCCCTCAAGAAGGCTATCGCTGCCAAGGACGTTCCCGCTATCCTCGCCGGCACCAAGGCTCTGAACGACGCAGTTGCTGCTGCACGTACCAACCTCGCCGACAAGATTGCCGCTGACCAGAAGGCTGCTGCCGAGAAGGCCGCCGCTGAGAAGCTCGCTTGGGAGCAGGCCCGCCTCCAGGCTCTTGCAGATGCAAAACAGGCTGCCAAGCTCGCCATCAACAACGTCTTCTACGTGATTGGTAAGTACGATATCCGCAACGTTGAGCACTACAAGATCAAGAAGGCCATCAAGAAGCTCAAGGCTGATCCTGACGCCCGTATTGTTCTCTGCGGCTTCGCAGACAAATATACCGGCGAGCCCGACACTAACTGGGTACTCTCCGAGAACCGTTGCAAGGGTGTAAAGGATTGGATGGTAGAGGCCGGTATCGATCCTTCCCGTATCGACGTGTTCTGGTTCGGCGACACCGAAGAGGTCTCCAGGATCCCTGAGAAGAACCGTACCACCGTCATGATCCTGAAGTAATCCCTTCTTCGACAAGAATATTAAAAGGTTGGTCTCAGGGACCAACCTTTTTTTGAGAAAATATGCAGGAAATCAGAAACATAGCTATCATCGCCCACGTTGACCACGGCAAGACTACGCTGGTGGACAGGATGATCTATCAGGCCAACCTCGTGCGTCAGCCCGAGAATCTCGGTCAGCTCATCCTCGACAACAACGACCTTGAGCGCGAGCGCGGCATTACCATCCTCGCCAAGAACGTGTCTGTGATTTACAAGGGCGTAAAGATTAACATTATAGACACTCCCGGACATAGCGACTTTGGCGGCGAGGTTGAGCGCGTGCTCAATATGGCCGACGGCGTGCTGCTGCTCGTCGATGCCTTCGAGGGCTGTATGCCCCAGACCCGCTTCGTGCTTCAGAAGGCCATATCTATGGGCAAGAAGCCCATCGTGGTCATCAATAAAGTTGACAAGCCCAACTGCCGCCCGGACGAGGTACAGGAGGAGGTCTTCGACCTGATGTTCAACCTGGACGCCACCGAGGATCAGTTAGATTTCACGACGGTGTACGGTTCGGCCAAGCAGGGCTGGATGTCGCTCGACTGGCGCAAGCCCACTGACAATATCACCCCGCTGCTGGATACCATCCTTGAGGTTATTCCTGCTCCGCCGGTGGTGGAGGGTACGCCGCAGATGCTCATCTCGTCACTCGAGTACTCGCCTTACGTGGGGCGTATCGCCGTCGGCCGCGTTACCCGCGGCGAACTCCACACCGGCGCGCAGATCAGCCTCTGCAAGCGCTACGACGTCATCCAGAAGCAGAAGATCAAGCAGCTGATGGTGTTCGAGGGGCTCGGCAAGACCAACGTGGAGACGGTCGGTTGCGGCGACATTTGCGCCGTGGTCGGAATCGACGGGTTCGAGATCGGCGATACCATCGCCGACTTCGAGAATCCAGAGGCCCTTCCGCCCATCGCCATCGACGAGCCTACGATGAGTATGCTCTTCTCCATCAACAACTCTCCCTTCTTCGGCAAGGACGGCAAGTACGTTACCTCCAGGCACATCAAGGAGAGGCTGGAGAAGGAGTTGGAGAAGAACCTCGCCCTTCGCGTAAAGCCCGGCCTTACTGCCGATTCGTTCGTGGTCTATGGCCGTGGCGTTCTGCACCTGAGCGTGCTCATTGAGACTATGCGTCGCGAGGGTTTCGAGCTCCAGGTTGGCCAGCCCAAGGTACTTGACAAGACCATCGGCGGCCAGCGCTGCGAGCCCATCGAGGACCTCAGCATCGAGGTGCCGGAGGAGTTCGTGGGAGCCGCAATCGAGATATCCACCCGCCGCAAGGGGGCTCTCGTGCGTATGGAGCCTCGCGGTGACCGCACCCTCCTGGAATTCGAAATCCCTACGCGCGGCCTGATGGGGCTCCGCTCCAACCTGCTGACCGCCAGCCAGGGAGAAGCCGTCATCGCCCACCGCTTCAAGGAGTATCAGCCGTACAAGGGTGAGATTGAGCGCCGCAACAATGGCTCGCTCGTGTCGCTTGAGACGGGGGAGGCAATAGCCTATTCCATCAACAAGCTGCTCGACCGCGGACGCTTCTTCGTGGAGCCCGGCGAGGAGATATACTGCGGACAGGTAGTTGGCGAGCATACCCGTGAGAGGGATCTCAACATCAACATCTGCAAGACCAA
>DBYB01000061.1:0-541 GCA_002309995.1 Bacteroidales bacterium UBA1197 | reverse complement strand
TACATCCAGGACGACGAGTTCGTGGAGGTGACCCCGCATTTTATGCGTATCCGCAAGATATTGCTCGACCCCCTCGCCCGTAAGCGCAGCAGCGATAATGATGAGTGATTTTACCTGCGACATTCTTGTTAATAGTAAAAAAATTACTAAATTTGCAACCCTTTATAGTTAAACTGCACGCTTTAGGTGCCTCCACAACGGAGTTCGACCGGCAAATCGGCAGGGAGTTCTTTGAAAGCTTCGGCAATTCCGATATCCTGGATGCCGCGCTTGATGTTTGTTGCGACATTGTGCGCCACGGTGTCACGGTGGACGTTGAGTGCAGCGTCAGCGGCACGGTTACTGTTCCGTGCGACCGCTGTCTGGAGCCTCTGGAAATCCCGGTCGAGACCGGTTTTTCTGAGACTTACGCTCCAGAGAGCGACGAGCTCGACTGGAACCAGGATGTCTATGATTACGTATGCACGGCCCTGCCGCTGCAGCGCGTGCACGAAGACGGCGAATGCAACCCCGAAACTATAAAGTTTTTGAGCAAATAGTA
>DBYB01000005.1:19261-26006 GCA_002309995.1 Bacteroidales bacterium UBA1197 | reverse complement strand
GCGGCGGAAAGGGGCATCTGGAGGGCGGAAGCAAAAAGCGAAACGGACGGGAGAGGCCTCCCGTCCGTTTCGCTAGCACAAGAAGCTACGGAAAAGCCCCTTACCCTACCTGGGCGCCGTTGGAGAGGGCTTCCTGGGGGGTGATGAAGCGCATGGTGCCGTCGCCCTGCTTGGCCATGAGGATCATGCCGTGGCTCTCGATGCCGCGAATGACGCGGGGCTTGAGGTTGGCGAGGATGCAAATCTGCTTGCCAACCATATCCTCAGGAGAATAGAACCCGGCAATTCCGGAAACGATGACGCGGCGGTCGATACCGGTGTCGATGGTCAGTTTGAGCAACTTGTCGGTCTTGGGTACGCGCTCGGCCTCGAGAACAGTTGCCGTGCGTATGTCCATCTTCTCGAAGTCCTCGAAACTGCACTCTGCCTTCTGCGGAGCGACCTGCTTTGCAGCCTCGGCGGCAGCACGGGCCTCAATTTCGGCCTTGATGGCCTGCAGGCGGGCGATCTGGGCGTCGATTACGTCGTCTTCGATCTTGGCGAAGAGAAGCTCCGGCTCCCCTATCACGTGGCCGACGGGCAGCAGCTGCGGACGGCCGAGTATCTCCCAGTCCAGACGCACCTCGCCGGGGGCGGCAGCAGGCACGGGCCCGCTTACGGTGTGCAGTGCACAAGCCTCGCCCTCCTTGTAGGTATTTACGGTGACAGCCTCGCCAACGCGGTGGTCGGAGCCGGCAAACAGCGTGACTCCCAGCATCTTGCGCAGGCGCTCGGCAGCAAAGGGAGTAAACGGCTCGAATGCAATGGCCAGGTCGGCACAGACCTGCAGCGAAAGGTTCAGCACTGTGGCCGTACGCTCCATATCAGTCTTGGCTGTCTTCCAGGGCTCGGTGTCGGAAATGTACTTGTTACCGGCACGGGCTATGCCCATAGCGTCCTTGAGTGCCTCGCGGAAGCGGTAATCCTCCAGATTCTTCTCCATAGAAGCCTTAAGGGCGGGAATCTCGGACAGGAGTTCCTTATCTACCGGCTGCAGCTGTCCGCAGGCCGGCACCTTGCCTCCGAAGTATTTGTGCGTCAGCACTACGGCGCGGTTGACGAAGTTGCCGAATATGGCCACCAGCTCGCTGTTGTTGCGGGTCTGGAAGTCCTTCCAGCTGAAGTCGTTGTCGGCAGTCTGTGGAGCGTTTGCGGTGAGCACGTAGCGCATCACATCCTCTTTTCCGGGGAAATCCTTCAGGTACTCGTGAGCCCATACGGCCCAGCCGCGGGAAGTGGATATCTTGTCGCCCTCGAGGTTGAGGAACTCGTTGGCGGGAACGTTCTCAGGCAGCACATAGCCGTCGCCATAGGCCTTCAGCATTGACGGGAACACGATGCAGTGGAACACTATGTTATCCTTGCCGATGAAGTGCACCAGCCTGCTGTCTTCCGACTTCCACCACTGCTCCCAACTCTGCGGCAGCAGTTCCTTCGTATTGGAAATATAACCGATGGGCGCATCGAACCATACATACAGCACCTTGCCCTCGGCACCCTCAACGGGAACCGGCACGCCCCAGTCGAGGTCGCGCGTGACGGCACGGGGCTGCAGACCGCCGTCCAGCCAGCTCTTCACCTGGCCGTAAACGTTGGTGCGCCACTCCTTGTGGCCCTCGAGTATCCACTCACGCAGCCAGGCCTCATAATCCTGAAGCGGCAGGTACCAGTGGGTGGTTTTCTTCTTCACCGGCGTGGCGCCGCTGAGTTTGGAATGCGGGTCGATAAGCTCTTCCGGGCTCAGCGTGCTGCCGCATTTCTCGCACTGGTCGCCATATGCGCCGGGGTTGCCGCACTTGGGGCAGGTGCCCACGATGTAGCGGTCAGCCAGGAACTGCTTTGCCTCGGGGTCGTAGTACTGCTCGCTCTCGCGGGTGACGAACTTGCCCTCGTCGTAGAGTTTGCGGAAGAACTCCGACGCGCCCTCTGCGTGCACCTTGGACGAGGTGCGGCCGTAGATGTCGAAGTTGATTCCGAGGCCGGTGAAGGAGTCTTTTATTATTTTGTGATACTGGTCCACGATGTCCTGCGGGCTGCATCCCTGCTGGCGGGCCTTGATGGTGATGGGCACGCCGTGCTCGTCGGAACCGCAGACGTACAGCACGTCGCGACCCCTCATACGGAGGTAGCGGACATATATGTCGGCGGGCACGTAAACGCCCGCAAGATGGCCGATGTGCACGGGGCCGTTAGCGTACGGCAGTGCGCAGGTTACAAGTGTTCTCTTCTTATCTATCATAACTTATCTGTTTTCTCCCGCCCTATTATCTTCCTTATACGGCGCTGGGCGGCCTGCAATTTAAGCATTTCCTGCATCATAGACAACTGTTCATCCTGTCCGGCGGTGGCGAGGGCGCGGCGGAGGGTGTCCAGACGGTCCTGTACGCGGCGCTCCGCATAGACCATAATGGCCTTGGGCACACCGGTCACCAGGAAGCTGGAGGTTGTGGTGAGAGCGGCCTCGAAGGCTCCCACCGTAAGCTGATACTTCTCCGTACAGAACGACGCGGCCAGGTTGGCAAGCGCGCGGTCTTCGCAGTCGAGCATCGAGCGCACGATGGCCTGCTGGTCGAGACTATCGTCATACAGACGCATATAATTGTCGTACAGCAACTTGTACTGACTGTTCACAAAGCAGCTGCCGTCGGCTTCCAGGGATTCCCGGATAAAGTCGGCAACCGTCGGCTTCTCGTCCTCATCGCCCGTATAATACGGCGAATCGCTCTCGAACTCCAGCTTCTCCGTGCCGTAGCGCATCAGGAAGTAGAGCAGGTCCCGCTCCGCCGGCGCGAGGGTCTTGTTCTCGAAGAACGTGACGGGGGCTGCGAGATCCTTCGCTTCGCTCAGGATGACAGAGGGGTCGTTCGGGTTGAAAGATGGGTCGCCCCGGGTGATATAGGGGTCGTTCGGATTGAAAGATGGGTCGCCCTGGGTGACATAGGGGTCGCTGCCATAGACAGGGGGACCGGGGTATCCGGCAGAATCGGCAGTAGCCCGGGCGGAACGCTGACGCTCGCGAGCGGCGTCTTCGGTCTTCTTGCGGCGGACGCCCGAGATGCGCTGGAAGAGGATTCCAGACTCGATGCTGAAGCGGAGCGATACCGTGTCAACGTAAACCGAACGCTTGACGGGGTCCGGAATCTCGGCTATCGTATCTGCGATGTCGTTGATGAGTTCGGCACGCTTGAGCGGGTCGTTGCCGGCCTCGGAGAGCAGCAGGTCGCACTTGAACTCGATAAAGTCACGCTCACCTGCGGCGATGTGCTCCTGCACCTCTTCCAGCGTGTGCTTGCGGCAGAAGGAATCGGGATCCTCCCCCTCCGGCAGCAGCACTATCTTGACGTTCAGCCCCTCCGCCAGCACCAGGTTGATGCCGCGCAGGGCCGCGTGGATGCCTGCGGAGTCGCCGTCGTACATAATGGTGACGTTCTCCGTGAACTTGTGCATCAGGCGTATCTGCTCCACCGTGAGAGAGGTGCCGCAGGAGGCCACCACGTTGGTGATTCCCAACTGGTGCATAGTGACCATATCCAGATTGCCCTCAACCAGTATGCACTTGCCGCTGCGGGCGATTTCGCTCTTGGCGAACCATATGCCCAGGAGATTGCGGCTCTTGATGTAAATCTCGGTCTCAGGGGAATTTACATACTTTGCAGGATTGTCGGCGTGGAGCGTGCGGCCGCTGAAAGCAAGTACGCGTCCGCTCACGGAGTGGATGGGGAACATCACCCGCTCGCGGAACTTGTCGGCCACGCTGCCGTCTTCCCGCTGCACCGCCAGGCCGGCGGCCAGTATGTATTCCATCTTGTAGCCGGCAGCAATTGCCGCATCGATGAGGGCGGTCTTGCCGGACGGGGCCCATCCGAGCCCGAAACGGGCGATGGTGGCATCTTCCAATCCCCTCTTGCGGAGGTACTGATAGCCGACGGCGCGCCCCTCGGGGGTCTCGAGCTGCTTGGCAAAGAACTTCTGCGCGAACTCGCTCACCAGCAGCAGGCTCTCGCGGCGCTGCCGGCGGGCAATCTCCTCCGCCGATTCCTCCTCCTCAACTATGTCTATCTTGTACTTGGCTGCCAGGTAGCGCAGGGCCTCAACGTAGGAGCTGTGTTCGTGCTCCATCACGAATCCTACTGCCGAGCCGGACTTGCCGCAGCCGAAGCACTTGTAGATGCCCTTGGCGGGCGACACATAGAAAGAAGGGGTTTTCTCGTTGTGGAAGGGGCAGCAGGCCACATAATTGGCCCCGCGGCGCTTGAGCGTCACGAAATCCCCGACCACATCCTCTATCCTGGCAGTATCGAGTATAAGGTTAACTGTCTCCTGGGGTATCACGAAGCTATCTCACACAGGAACTTGATACGTACGAGGCGTATCTCAAGTTCATCATACTCACCTTCGAGGGCCGCAAGCGCATCCTGCAGCGAATCGGAGGCCGCCTCTTCCTTGAAGTATTCGTAGATCTCGTCCACGATATCTTCGTCGAGGTTCTCCTTGATATAGTAATTGAGGTTCAGGGATGTGCCGGTGGATACGATGGCCTCGATTTCGGTCATCAGTTCATCCATTTCCAGGCCCCTGGCGTCGGCTATATCCTCCAGCGACATACACTTGTCTATGCTCTGGATGATGAATATCTTATTGGCCGATTTGCTGGGGGCTGACTTTACAACAAAGTCGTCGGGCCGGGTTATCTCATTCTCCTCCACATACTTGCGTATGAGGTCCACGAACTCGGCGCCGAACTTGCGGGCCTTGCCCTCACCCACTCCCTGGCAACCCTTGAGCTCCTCTATTGTTATAGGATACAGGATGGACATATCGTCCAGGGCAGGGTCGCCGAAGATAATCCAGGGCTGGAGCTTGAGCTTGCGGGCAACGTCCTTACGGAGGTCCTTGAGCATGGCAAGCAGAATCGGGTCGCCGGCTCCTCCGCCGCCCTTCATTGCAGCGTTGGCGGCCGCAGTCTCCTCGTCTTCCTCGTCGTCTGCGTCGCCGCTGCCGGAGAACACCCTGTCTTCCACCATCTTGAGCTCGTAAGGATGAGCCATGAACTCCCGGCCCTTGTCGGTCACGCAAATGAGACCGTAACTCTCGATTTCCTTCTCCAGCAGATGCAGGATGAGCCCCTGGTGGATTACCGTGCACCAGAACTTGTCGCTATGGTCTTTGCCCTTGCCGAAGAACGGAAGGTCGTCGTGCTTGTACGACTTGACCATCGCTGTGGGATTGCCAATAAGGATGTTGGCCAGATGTTCTATCTTGAAATGCTCGGGAAGGGCCTCGATAAGTGATATCACCAGCTTCATCTGCTCCCTGCCGTCGAAGAGGGGCTTGGGGGCTACGCAGTTGTCGCAGGAGCCGCAGTTATCTTCCGGGTAATCCTCGCCGAAGTAATTGAGCAGCAGCTTCCTGCGGCACTGGTTGGACTCGGCGTAAGCGACCACCTCGCCCAGCAACTGCCGGCTTATCTCCTGCTCGGACACCGGCTTGCCCTGCATAAATTTCTCCAGCTTCTGGATGTCCTTGTAGCTGTAGTAGTCGATGCAGCGGCCCTCCTTGCCGTCGCGGCCCGCGCGGCCGGTCTCCTGGTAGTAGCTCTCGATGCTCTTGGGTATATCGTAATGAATAACGAAGCGCACGTCGGGCTTGTCGATACCCATTCCGAAAGCGATGGTTGCAACGATGACGTTAATCTCCTCGGACAGGAAGGCGTCCTGGTTCTCCGCCCTGGTCCTGGCGTCCAGGCCTGCGTGGTAAGGACGCGCCTTGATGCCGTTGATGCACAGCAGCTGGGCTATTTCCTCCACCTTCTTGCGGCTGAGGCAATAAACGATGCCGGACTTGCCTGGATTCTGCTTGATGAACCTTATCATATCCTTCTCCACGTCCTGCTTGTCGCGCACCTCGTAATACAGGTTGGGACGGTTGAAGGAAGACTTGAACACGGCGGCCTTCTGGATGCCGAGGTTCTTGAGGATGTCGCTCTGCACCTTGGGTGTGGCGGTTGCCGTGAGCGCGATGATAGGCAGGCGGCCTATCTCGTCCACCAGCGCCCGGATACGGCGATACTCAGGCCGGAAATCGTGCCCCCATTCGGATATGCAGTGGGCCTCGTCCACGGCGTAGAATGATATCTTGACCTCCCGCAGCAGGGCGACGTTCTCCTCTTTGGTGAGCGACTCCGGCGCCACGTACAGGATTTTGGTCTTGCCGGCAAGCAAATCTGCCCGCACCTCCTCTATCTGCACCCTGCTGAGCGACGAATTGAGGAAGTGGGCGATGCTGCCGGCGTTTGTGCCCGCCTCGAAACCCCTTAGAAGATCCACCTGGTTCTTCATAAGGGCGATGAGCGGGGAGATGACTATGGCCGTACCTTCCATAAGGAGGGCCGGCAACTGGTAGCACAACGACTTGCCGCCGCCGGTCGGCATAAGCACGAATGCGTCGCCGCCGCCCACAAGGTGACGGATTACCCTTTCCTGGTCGCCCTTGAAGGTGTCGTACCCGAAGAAACTCTTCAGCGTGCTGTGTATGGTGGCGGAGTCGATAGTCATCAGTCTTCAGCTAAACTGTGTATTGCAAGACCGGAGCGCAGTTTGGGCTCGAACCAGGTTGTCTTGGGAGGCATAATCTGGCCGCTGTCGGCAATGTCGAGCAGTTGCTTCATAGATACGGGATAGAGGGCGAAGGCGACCTTCATCTCGCC
>DBYB01000005.1:1145-19244 GCA_002309995.1 Bacteroidales bacterium UBA1197 | reverse complement strand
TCGCCGAGGCCACGGATGCCGCCGACGAAGTCGATGCGCTTGTCGGTGCGGAGGTCCTTGATGCCAAGGAGCTTATCGAGCACCAGGCCGGAAAGGATGGTGACGTCGAGTACGCCAATGGGGTCTGCGTCGTCGTAGCGGCCGGGCTTGGCGGTGAGGCTGTACCAGTTGCCGCCAAGATACATCGAGAAATTGTGCAAGCCGGAAGGCTCGTAAGGCTTTGCCGGACGGCCGCAGCGGGGCTTGGTTGCCAGGGAGACCTCAAAATCCTCCTCGAGCGCCTTCAGGAACTCCTCGGGCGAATGGCCGTTCAGGTCCTTCACCACACGGTTGTAATCCATTATACGCAGATGGCTCTCGGGGAAGCATACGGCCATGAAGTAGTTGTATTCCTCATTGCCGGTGTGATTGGGGTTCCGGGCCTTCTTCTCGGCGCCCACGCGGGCGGCGGCAGCCGTGCGGTGATGGCCGTCGGCAACGTAGAAGGCGTCGATCTGGCCGGTAAAGATTTCAGTGATGCGGGCGACCACGGCACGGTCGTCGATTACCCAGAAGCTGTGGCCGAAGCCGTTCTCGTCCGTGAACTTGTATTCAGCCGGGCCGGCGGAGGCCTTTGCCACTATGGCGTTGAGTTCCTCATTGTCACGATAGGAGAAGAAAACCGGCTCGATGTTGGCGTTCTGGATACGGACGTGGATCATACGGTCGTCTTCCTTGTCTTTGCGGGTAAGCTCGTGCTTCTTGATGATGCCGTTCGCATAGTCGTCTGTATGCGCGCATAGCACGAGGCCGTACTGGGTGCGCTTGCCCATGGTCTGGGCATACACGTAATAGCAGGGATGCGGATCCTGAACCAGCCAGCCGCGCTCCTTCCACAGGCGGAAGTTCTCGACCGCCTTGTCGTAAACGGGCTGGGAATGCTCGTCGGCGATGGGATCGAAATCAATCTCGGGCTTGGTTATATGCAGCAGAGACTTCTCCCCCGCCATTGCTTTCGCTTCCTGGGAATTGAGGACGTCGTACGGGGGGCAGGCAACCTCCGTCACCAGTTCGCGCGGGGGCCTTATTGCAGAAAAAGGTTTGACTCTTACCATAGTGCTATCAATTTACCCCAAGGTACGGTTTTTTTCAATAAAAAGCAAGAAGAGTTGTTTATTATTAGCGAAACTGTCATTACTTTTGTAACGAGAGATACCGGCGGGGGAATCCGGTGCAAGTCCGGCGCTGTGCCCGCAACTGTAGACCCGCGCAAGCGGAAAGTCAGAATGCCGGCCGGTATCAAGTTTTTGTCCGGGGCTCGGGGACAAGCCGCGGCAGTAACGTAAATATTATCTATCATGAAAAAAGCATTTCTGCTTTTCTTTTCCGGCTTGCTGGCTTTCGCCGCTTGCCAGGACCCCGTAAATCCGGAGATACCGTCCAAAGATGCCGACCTCGCAGGCGAGGCGATGGACGTAAGCGGCCTCTCAGGCTTCAACAAACTCTTTGTGCTAAACGAGGGGCAGATGGGCTCCAACAACGCCTCACTGGACATGCTGCGCCTCTCCGACGGCAATTACATCACCGGGGTATTCAAGAAGATGAACCCCCAGGAGGCTGCCGGCCTTGGCGATGTAGGCAACGATATCGCAGTAGCTGGCGACGAGGTGTGGATTGCCGTGAACAATTCCGGCATCGTGGAGGTTCTCAGCGCAAAGGATGAGACCGAAATCGCTGCGATACAGGTACCTATGCCCCGCTGCCTCGCCTTCGACGACAAATACGCATACGTAACCTCCTGGAACGGAGCCGTAGCCGTTTACGGGCCCGACTGGTCCGTGGACGCAGAGAAATCCAAGAATCCCAAGGGCGCGGTCTACAGGATAGACCGGAGCACAAAGCAGGTTGCCGGTTCCGTGGAAGTAGGCTACCAGCCGGAAGGATTGGCCGTATATAACGGAAAACTCTACGTGGCCAATTCAGGAGGTATATCCTCTTCCCTGCCGCCGGCATACTCTTACGACAATACAGTTAGTATTATCGACCTGGCTTCCTTCAGCGTGAGCAAGACGCTGGAAGTTGAAATCAACATCCAGAAGGTCTGGTCTGACGGCACCGGCAACATCTACGTGAACACCTTCGGCAACTACTACAGCGTGCACTCAGGCCTGTGGTGCATCAAGGCAGACGACAGCGTGGCCAAAGTGAGCGATTACGCTGCCTACACGGCAATCGGCGGCAATACGGTCTATTGCTTCGGCAACGAGAACGAATTCAGCTACAGCGAGCCTGCTAACTGGAAGGCCTGGAAGTGCAGGAACGGGGTAAAAGAAGAATGGAACATTCAGCTCGGCGACATCGCCCCCTACGGTCTCACGGCCCTGCCGGACGGGAGCATCATAATTGCAGATGCAGGCGACTTCTTCAACCCAGGTAAAGTAAGTCTTTTCAGCAACGGGGTTATGAAGTGGACGGTACCCGCCGGTGTATGTCCTGCTCACTTTGCCATCTGGTAGTTGCGTAAGCTATTAACCATCTTGATGATAACGGTCTCCTGGAGCCTCTGTGCCCAGGAGGCCGATACCCTTTTGGCCTCACGCGTGAGTGCAACCAGAGACGCCCCCGTGACGCGGGCTGCCGAAGAGGCTCCGCTACAGGGAGGCCAGCCGCTCGTAGCCGACGCGGTGCGCCGGTTCACAGGCGTGCAGCTCAAGGACTACGGAGGAGCGGGCGGGCTCAAGACGGTGAACGTGAGGGGCCTGGGCAGCGAGCACGTGGGCGTGTTTATCGACGGCCTGCTGGTGGACAATGCGCAGAATATGCAGGTTGACCTGGGACGTTTCTCCACCGAAAACTTCGCGTCCGTGGCCCTGTACAACGGGCAGAAGAGCCGAAGGCTGCAGACGGCGAAGGAGTACGCAAACGGGGCCGCCCTGTATCTTGAGCCGGTGCGGCCGGAACGGGACGCCTGGCGCATCAGCGTGCGCGGAGGTTCATTCCTGACCGGCAGCGCGGCGCTGCAGCGCCACAAGGTCTGGAAACGCCTTCGGCTGAGCGCCGGCGCGGAGGCCCTTTACAGCGGAGGCCGCTATCCCTACCCTTATTTCGACACGACTCTCTTCCGGGAGAACTCCGACATACGCTCGCTGCGCCTGGAGAGCCGACTCGAGGGAGAGCTGGCCGGCGGCGAATGGAACCTTGCCCTATATGCATACGGCTCCGAGAGGGGCTTCCCGGGGCCGGTCATCCGCCGCGCCACCGGTTTTCCATTCAGCGCCGAACGGCAGGCCGACCAGGACGCCTTCCTGCAGGGAGGCTGGCGCTCCGGCACCGGATGTATCTACTCCGCCGCAGTCCGTTTCAAACTGGCCGACAGTTACACTCATTACAACGCTCACGCGGAAAAGAATCCGATGGCAATGCCATACGATTTGAGATTCCGCCAGCAGAGCGCATATCTCTCTGTAGCCCAGTCGCTTGCGCTCGGAAGCCGCTGGAGCCTCGACCTCGCCACCGACGCTCAGCGTAACGTACTCCATGCCGACCGCACCTACTCAGTCGAGCCCCGGCGCACAACGCTTACCTCGGTTCTGGCAGGTCGTTACACGGCCGAACGTTTCCGCGCGGCCGCCCATATACTATGGCAGGGGGCCTGGGACGCAGGCGCCTGTCGTGGAGCGTGGATGCCTTCCGCCAGCCTGCACTGGGAGCCTCTGGAGTGGCTGGAACTCGAGGCATACGCCAGAAGGAGCTGCAGGCTCCCCTCCTTCAACGACCTCTATTACATCGCGATAGGCAACGTGAACCTGCGTCCGGAGTACGCCGGGCAGGTAGGGATGGACCTGAGGATGCACACCAAGCACCTGAGCCTCCGAGTCTCCCCATATTACAACCAGGTTGCCGACAAGATATTGGCCCTTCCAACCGCCTCCCAGTTCCGCTGGAGTATGCTGAACATCGGCCTCGTAGATATCACAGGGGTTGATAGCCGGCTGGAGGCCACCTGGGCAATAGGAGACCTCAACCTGGGAGGCACCCTACGCTACAGCTTCCAGCGGGCCCTGGACCATTCAGACCCCGGCAAGCAGACTTACGGCCTGCAGATACCCTACGCTCCTGAGCATAGCGGAAGTGCACACGTACGCGCAGAATGGAAAGTATGGTCGCTGGAATGGGAGACTTCCGTCACCGGCCCCCGCTGGTCGGCAACATCAACATCGGCAGACTATTACCTGCCCGCCTGGTCGGTAAGCGACCTTTCGCTCGGCAAAGGTTTCGGTCACGGATTATCCGCTCTCTTGCGGGTAAACAATATATTCGGAGCCCGGTACCAGATAGTAAAGGGCTATCCGATGCCGGGCACTTCATTCTCTCTGACGCTTACCTTTAAGGTCTGAGCAGACCGGGAATATCAGGATCCTTATTGTCCGGATCGGGATATAGTTCCGTTCTGGTGCACGATACTCCGCCGACTACTCCCAAGCCGCCGCGTATGTTGGAATAGGTGAAGTTGGGCGGGGTTACGCCGAAGTTGGACAGGATGTTGTAATCCATCAGATACTGGGCCTTGCAGTAATTGAAGAGTTCCTCGCTCAGGCGGAATAACTCAATCCTGTACCAGGTCTTAGCTCCTATGGGAATAGTGTAAGTCTCCTCCGGATCTTCCGGCTCATCCGGATCAGGATCCTCCGGTTCAGGTTCATACGGATACGGATCCACAACCGGATAATCTGTATCGCCGGACGGCATACCGTCCAATATGTCGCTGAAGTCGAAGGATGCATTGAGATAGAAGGAATAGGAATCCCCGTCCCACTGCCGGCTGCCCAGAAGCACCATCGGCCGGTATTCTTCATACGAGCCACCGGAATTAATCAGGCTGCCGTATTTGTAGCGCACCTGCGCGAAGGCGTCCAGGTCCAGGTTGTTGATGTCCGACATCGACGCAAGTTGCCCGGGAGTGGTACCGTACTCGTATTTGAGGGTGTCGAGCTTGTAGAACGGCGGAGTTTTCATTATCTCCAGCATATACGACTCCTCGTACACGATAATCTCCAGGCCGTAGTACTCCCCGTCCTTCACGGGCTCGGCCAGCTTTATCGTAAAACGCTTGCCGTTATCGTCTTCCTTATCGTTTATCTTGGTGATATCAACAGACTTGATAACAGGCTCATCGGGTATGACCGTGGTACCGGTAGCCTCCGGGATCCCGTCGCCGCTGACGCTTACGGTAACGCGGTCGCCGGGGGCGAACTTGCCGGAAATGCTGCCGGTGTAGTAGTTCCCGCTCTGCTCCCACGTCATCGACGACGTTGCAACAGGATTATCGTTGACGGTGATGCTCACGTCGCCCGGGCGGAACGGATACTGCCCAACGCGCCGCTCCCCATAGGCCGGATCGGCATAGGCGACCATAACGTCGAAAGCACCGTCGCCGGCGGTAGGCACGCATTCAATCAGGAAGCGCGGCTCGGAAATGTCGTCGATGGAGAAGGGAATCTCGCACGAGCAGGCCAGCAGGGCCAGAATCAACAGGCACACATTCTTCTTCATCGCATCAGAATTTATAGCTCGCGCTGAGCGTGGGGATTATGGGGATGAGCCCGTAGGCCATACCCCTGTACTTGCCGTCGCCGTCCGTATCCAGCATCGCGAAGGAGGCGTTCATATGGTTATAGACGTTGTAGATGCTGAGGTTGATGGTGGTGAACTTGGTGCCGTCGCCCAGCAGGTCCCATTTATACTCCACGCTCACGTCCAGTCGGTGATAATCGGGCAGTTTGGCGTTGAACGGCTGCTCGTAGCAGGTGCTGTAGATGTTGCCCTCCCGGAGCACGGCGTGGCTGGGAAGGGTGATGCGGTTGCCCGTGTGCCAGTTCCAGTTGAACGAGAAGAACCATCCGCGGGCGAAGTTCCAGTTGCCCACCAGATTTACCTTGTGCCGGTTGTCGTTGCGGTCGAGGTAAGGGAACATATAGTAGGCGTCGAACTGCCGCCAGGACCAGCTGAGGGTGTAGAAAGCCGAGAGCTCCAGTTTGGGTATGCTGTATGTGGTCTCGAACTCGAGGCCGTACGACTCTCCCCTGCCGGAGGTGAAAGACTTCTCCCAGTTGACCAGCGGAGGATAGAAGGCATTGGCTCCGTTGTACGCCAGCATACCGTCCATTGTCTTGTACCAGCCCTCCAGGTTGATCTTGAAATTGCCGGGAGTGAGGTAGATGCCGCCGGCTATCTGGTCGGATACCATCGGCCCGGCCTCCGGAGTGGACGGCATCCAGCTGTTGGTGGGCAGGTCGATGTACATAGCCGACACGAGATGGATGTTCTGGCTCATACGGGTGTACGACAGCTTGGCGCAGACATCGTTGGTTATCAGCCATTTGAGAGCGGCGCGCGGCTCGAGGGAGCCCCAGGTCTTGCGCTTGGTGCCGAAGAGCGATGCACGCAGGCCGGCGTTGATGGTAAAATTGTACGCCAGGAAGATTTCGTCCTCCAGGTAGATTGCCGGCTCCCACGCCTGGTACTCCTCTCCGGTCTTGTCGGTATTGCCTTTCCCGTCGTCTCCCGTCATTATTTCGAAGATGCTCCCCTTCTGCTCATAGCGGCGGCCGGTCTCATAATGGTGCCAGGCCACTGTGGCGCCGGTGCGCACGTGGTGGGAACTGTTGGGGTACCAGTCCACGTCGTACTTGACTCCGGTGTCGTAAACGGAGCAGAGGTTGTCGTCGTTGAAGTACATCATCGACTTCTCCTTGCCGTCATCGTCAACAGAGCCGACATCGAAGGTATAGCCAACGTCGGAGCCGCTGCGGGTGAAGTACCCCATAAGCTTGCCGCCGACCTTGGGACCGTACTTGGCCTCCCAGGAGACGGAAGAGGTAAGCGAGCCCCAGTTGGTGCGGACTCCAAGGTCCATAAAGCTGCCTGTATCGGAAGACTTGATTCCGGCCTTGAGGTCGTCGTCGCCCCAATAGAAATTGGCGTTGAGCTTGCTGTCCTTGCCCAGTTTGTGCGTTACGCGGGCGTTCAGGTCCCACATTGCATAGCCGCCGTTGGCCTTGGGGTTGTTCTTGTTCTGATGGTTCACGTAGAGCAGTGCCGGAACGGTAATTACGTCCAGCCAGGAGCGCCGGAGGCCGACATTGAAGGAAGTGTGGTCCTGCCAGACCGGGCCCTCGACCTGAATGCGGCCGTCTATGAGGCCCAGGGAGAAGTTGCCGTGGTAATCGTGCATATCGCCCTCGGAGGTCTCCACGTCCACTACCGACGAAAGCCTGCCGCCGTAGCGTGCCGGGAAGCCGCTCTTGTAGAAATCGAGGTTCTCCACCACGTCGGTATTGAAGCTGGAGAAGAAGCCCCCGAAGTGGGCTATGTTGTACAGCGGCACACCGTCCAGCAGGAACAGGTTGTCGTTGCCGTCGCCGCCGTGCACATAGAGGCCCGACATAAGTTCGTTGCCGGCCGCCACGCCGGGCAGCATCTGAAGGCTCTTGATGATATCGGGCGTGCCGAAAGCAGCTACCGTAGTGCGCAACTTATTGCCATCCAGACGCATAAGGCCAGTCTGGGTAGTATTGCGCATTTTCTCCTTCACTGCGGTTACGTAGGAGGTCTCCAGCGTATCGCGCTTTTCTATAGTCTGCGCATGGCAGACGGCGGCCGCCATCAAGACGGTCGCCGTTAAAACTGCTATGCGTATCTGCTGCCTCACTTGCGGTTCACCTGGAAACGGGTGTTTCCGGTTGCAAAGAAATCAACTGTCTGGCGGGCCGCCGCGAGTCCTGCGTTCACGTTGGCCTCGGCGGTCTGGGCTCCCATCTTCTTGGGAGTAGCGAAGACCCGCAGGCCGAACTTCTCCTGCAGTTCCGCGTAATTGTCCGGCATCACGTCAGTAACGTACTTGAGGTCGGGACGGGCCTCCAGGGCACGCATCAGGCCTTCTTCGTCGATGACCTCCTTGCGGGCGGTGTTCACGAGCGTGGCGCCCTTGGGCATACTGGTGATGAGGTCGTAACCTATGCTCCAGATGGTTGACGGCAGGGCCGGGATATGTATGCTGAGATAGTCGCTGCAGGCGTAGAGTTCCTCAACGGAATGAACGGGGTCGGCGCCGCAGGAGATAATCTGCTCGTCGGTGAGGAACGGGTCGAGGGCGCAGACCTTCATTCCGAGTGCGCTTGCCTTGGAGCCGACGAGCCGGCCAACGTTACCATAGGCCTGAACGCCGAGGCGCTTGCCCTGCAGTTCGCTGCCGGTGGCGGGGGTAAACTGGGTGCGGGCCATAAAAATCATAAGGGCGAGGGCCAGTTCGGCCACGGCGTTGGAATTCTGGCCGGGGGTGTTCATCACCACGATATCACGGGCGCTGGCTGCCTCGAGATCGACGTTGTCGAATCCGGCACCGGCGCGAACGACAATCTTGAGCTTGGGTGCAGCAGCAATGACTTCGGCCGTAACCTTGTCGGAGCGGATGATCATACCTTCAGCATCTGCTGCCGCCGCCATCAGATCTTCCTGGGAGGCGTATTTCTCGAGCAGGGCAACGTCGTGTCCTGCCGCTTCGAGTATGTCTTTTATGCCTTTGACGGCTGCTGCCGCAAAAGGCTTCTGGGTTGCCAGTAATACTTTCATCTCAATAATTAAATGTGAAGTTTCTCGAATTCTTGCATACAGGCCACCAGGGCGTCAACGTCTTCCTGCGTGCAGGCGTTGTAGAGGGAGGCGCGGAAGCCGCCCACGCTGCGATGACCCTTGAGGCCGATCATACCGCGCTGCTTAGCGAACGCGAGGAACTCGTCCTGCAGGTCTTCGCGGCCCTCGGCGGGAACGAAGCACACGTTCATAATGGAACGGTCCTCCTTGTCGGCGGTGCCACGGAACAGGGAGTTGCGGTCGATCTCTGCGTAGAGAGTCGCGGCCTTCTTCTCATCGATGGCGTGGATTGCATCGAGCCCACCAATGCCCTTGAGCCACTTGAGCGTCTCTTTCATCACGAAGATGGAGAACACCGGCGGCGTGTTGAACATCGAGAGCTTGTCGATGTGCGTGCGGAGATCGAGCATCGTGGGGATATAGCGGCTCACCTTGCCCAGCAAGTCCTTCTTGATGATGTAGAAGGTAACTCCGGCAGGGCCGGCGTTCTTCTGTGCGCCGCCGTAAATCATTGCGTACTTGCTCACATCCACCTTGCGGCTGAGAATGTCGGAAGACATATCGGCGATGAGGGGCACAGGACAGTCGATGTCGCTCTTGATTTCCGTTCCGTAGATTGTGTTGTTGGTGGTAATATGGAGATAGTCGATATCCGTGGGGATTTCGAAACCCTTGGGGATGTAGCAGTAGTTGCGGTCCTTGGAGCAGGCGATGGCGTAGGCATCACCCAGGCCCTGGGCTTCCTTGAGTGCCTTGTGGGCCCATACGCCGGTGTCGAGGTATGCGGCCTTCTTCTCAAGGTAATTCATTGCCACATAGAGGAATCCCATACTGGCACCGCCGCCGAGGAACACCACCTCGTAGTCGTCGGGTATGTTCAGGAGCTCTTTCCAGAGGGCTCGGCATTCGTCCATCACGGCGTCCCATTCCTTGGTGCGGTGGGAGATGGAAATCAGCGAAACGCCGGTTCCGCTGAAATCCTTGAGGGCTTCTATTGAATTGTCGATGGCGACCTGCGGGAGAAGGCAGGGGCCAGCATTGAAAACGTGGATATCTTTAGCCATATCAATTATGTTGTTAAACTTACAAATTTACAGATAGTCTGCGTCCTTTCCAAAAAATCTTCCCGGAGGCTGGAGCGCACCCGCACCTCCATTGAGCAGTCCGTGCCGAAGTCGCGCGCACGCTGCGGCAGGTCGAGGTCTTTGATGAGTTTCATTACCTGCGGCATGGCGTCATAGCCGAAGCCTATGCGGTACCAGCTGCCGGCGATTTTCTCGCAGGCGAGAGCGTTTGCGATGGCATCCGCGGTGGCGCTCTTGTAGGCTTTGATCAGCCCGGGCACGCCCAGTTTTATTCCTCCGAAGTAGCGTACGACCACCACCAGCACGTCGCTCAGACCGGCGGAATCTATCTGGCCGAGTATGGGCCTTCCTGCCGTGCCGGAGGGCTCGCCGTCGTCGCTGGCGCGCCAGGTCTCGCCCGCCGCGCCTATGCGGTAGGCATAGCAGTGATGCCGGGCGTCGTGGTACTCCTTGCGGAACCCGGCGACCAGCTCCCTTACCTCTTCTTCAGACTCTACAGGTATGGCGAAAGCGATGAATCGGCTGCCCTGATCCTTGTACAGCCCTTCGCCCCGCGAAGAGATACTCTTGTAAATATCGCTCATCCGGGACCAAAGTTAGTGGATTTTTTTATATCTTCGCATTCGGAACAGATGAAAAGACTATTATGATTTACACGTACAGGGTAACTTTGGCAGGTATCAAGGGTTTCTTCCGGGTATATAAAGTTGACGGCAAACATTCGCTTTACACCTTCCATAAGCAGCTTAGGGCAGACCTCGAATTCACTGTGGATCAGCCGATCCTGTTCAAGGCATTCGATGCGGCAGACAACGTAGCGGCCCGCTACGCCCTGCAGGATCTCGGCTTCGGCACCGTTGACGCCGTGTCCGTGGAGCAGACCGTCAAGGACGGAATAGTCCGCTTCGTGTACTTCTATGATATCGCTGCCCGCAAGAGCGTCATAATAACCCTTGAGGCCGAAGAGCCCGGCAGCATCGACGCGCCCACCGTAGTCGAGACCAAGGGCCCCGTTCCCGCCGAGTTCGACAACGGATACGTGGCTTTCGAAGACCTCCCACAGCAACAGCGCAAGCTCCCCGGCATCCCCGGAGGCGACGATGATGATGACGAAGATGACGACGAAGATGAGGATGAGGCCGACGAAGACGACGAGAAGGAAGAAATCATCTACGACGCCGAAGAATAAGGCCGCCTAAATTATCTCCTCCCGCTCGCGAAGGTCTTTGACGCGAAGCTGTATGGTGGAGTTGCCCCGATAATAATTCTCAACGATTGAGTAGCATACGTCGAGCGGATTGCCCGACTTGATGTAGCCGTAGTATTCCGCCATATTGAACGCAATGGCGGGAATCTGGTGGTACGGCTGCGACTCCTGGATAAGGTCGAGCTTGAGGTGTATGCCGCCTGCGCCCACCTTGCGGCCATTGCCGGTATCATAGACGTTCTCCGTCATAAACACCGGATTGCCGTTGCCGGGGCCGAAAGGCTGGAACTGCTTGAGTATGCGGAAGAATTTGGGGGTAATCTGCGAAAAGTCGAGCCTGGCATCGATATCCACCACAGGCACCAGCATCTCAGCGGTAATCTTTCCGGCGATGAAGGCGTCGATGCGGCGGGAGAACTCCTCGAGGTTCTCCTCCTTGAGGGTGAGGCCGGCGGCATAAACGTGCCCGCCGAAGTTCTCCAGCAGGTCTGCGCAGCTCTCGATGGCCTCGTAGAGGTCGAATCCGGCGATGCTGCGGGCCGAACCGGTGACGAACCCGTTGGACTTGGTGAGCACGACCGTAGGCTTGTAATAGGCCTCCACCAGGCGCGACGCCACGATTCCGACAATACCCTTGCTCCAGCGGGGATTATAGACCACCGTAGCGTTCTCGTAAGCCAGGCAGTTGCCGCTCTCCACCATTTCCAGGGCTTCCTTGGTAACCTCGCGGTCGATGCTCTTGCGCTCGTTGTTGTTCTCGTTGATCTTCTCACCGATGAACATAGCCTCCTGCACGTCTTCTGCGGTAAGAAGCTCCACGGCAAGGCGGCCGGATTCCATACGGCCGGCGGCGTTGATGCGGGGGCCGATCTTGAAGACGATGTCGTCGATGCTGACGTGGCCGGGCTCGATGTTGGCCAGGTTGATCATTGCGAGCAGGCCCTTGTGCGGGTCTTCGTTGAGCTGCTTGAGGCCGTAGTGCGCCAGGGTGCGGTTCTCCCCCACCATCGTCACGAGGTCGGAGGCGATGCTGACCACCAGCAGGTCCAGCAGCGGCACGAGGGTCTCGAACGGCACGCCGTAGCGGCTGGCGTAGGCCTGCACGAGCTTGAACCCGACTCCGCAGCCGGACAGGTCGTCGAAGGGATAATGGCAGTCTTCGCGCTTGGGGTCAAGCACAGCCACTGCCGCGGGAATTGTATCCTCTGGGAGATGGTGGTCGCAGATTATCATATCAACGCCCTTTGATTTGGCGTACTCGGCCTTGTCGATGGCCTTGATGCCGCAGTCCAGGGTGATGATGAGGCCGAAGCCGCCCTCGAAGGCCCAGTCGATGCCTTTGTACGACACGCCGTAGCCCTCGTCGTAACGGTCGGGGATATAGAAATCGACCTTGGAGGTGAAACGGCGGATGAAGGAGAACACCAGAGCCACGGCGGTGGTGCCGTCCACGTCGTAGTCGCCATAGACCAGAATCTTCTCGCCGGTAGTGATGGCCTTGCGGAGACGCTCGACCGCCGCGTCCATATCAGCCATAAGGAAGGGGTCGTGGAGGTCGTCCAGGCTGGGGCGGAAGAAGGAACGCGCCTGCTCGAAGGTCTCTACGCCACGCTTCACCAGAAGCTCGGCAAGGACCCGGTCAATACCCACCTCGGCGGAGAGTTTCTCCACCTTGGCAGGATCGGCCTGCTCCATCACTATCCATTTCTTCTCTGCACCCATAGTTCGCGAAGATAACTATTCTCGCCGACTTTGGCAAATCTTATTCGGGCAGATAGACACCGTCCTCGCGCAGGGTGGTGACGAGCGCGGTAGGATTGAGGTCCTTGGGACGCACGCCTGCCTTCAACGCAAGCGCGGCTGCGGTGCCGGCGGCCTGGCCCATTGCAAAGCACGGAGGGATGACGCGGATTGCAGCCATCACAGGGCGCTCGGCGGCGGCGCAGCGGCCTGCGCAAAGCAGGTTGTCAACCTTCTTGGGCAGAAGGGCACGGTAAGGGAACCAGTAGGGGTCGTTGGTATTGCGGGCAACGTATTCCACATAGCCCTTGCGGTGAATGTCCATATGGTTGGCGCAGCAGAACACAGGGTCCTCGTAGCGGACGGAATTCTTGGCGTCCTCGGTGGTGACGGTGTACTCGCCCACGATACGGCGGGTTTCGCGTACGCCGAGCTGCTCGGCAGTTGATGCCAGCTCGCAGTTCTCGCAGCCCTTCACGTACTTGCGGAGGAACTTCACCACGATGGCGGCCTGCTCGCGGCCCTCGGTGAGTGCGTCGCTCACCTGCTTGGGATCGAGGCCGTCAACTCCGTCGCTCTGGGCCATATTGACCGTAGCGGTGCCGTCCAGGTTCTGGAACAGGGCTATCTTCTGGCGCCACATAGGGAACTCCCCTGCCTCGCGGGCAGCAAGGATTTCGCGCATATAGAACTGGCCCTCGTAGTCGCCGGCCTTCCTGCAGGCGGCGTCGTGGGCGTCCATCGCCTTCCAGTCCACATTGCGGACGACAAAGAACAGAGAAGTGGCCTGAATGTCGCCCTCGCCGTCACCATACACGTACGGTGCGCCGGCGCTGCAGGCCACGTCACCGTCGCCGGTGCAGTCGATATAGGTATTGGCAACTATCTTCCATATGCCGGCCTTGGTAGCGAAGTATGCGGCAGTAATCCTGCCCCTGTGCTTGTCGCAACGTACGAATAGAGCGTTGTAGAGCAACTCCACTCCGGCCTCCTTGCACATCTCCTCAGTAGTGCGCTTGAGGCACTCATAGTCGAAGGTGGTAAGGCCGTGGTGACCCTTGTCGCGATAGGCGGAGAAGGAGCCGATCTGAGCCTTGAGCGGATGTATGGCGCCGCCCTGGGCCTCCATACGGTTCACAAGTTCCTCGTAGAAACCACGGATGAGCATAGTCTGGCCGTCGGGGGTTGTGGAAGACATAAAAGGAGCCACAAGGCCTGCGGTAGCCATGCCTCCCAGGCAGCCGCCGCGCTCGGCGAGTATGGTGTTGGCACCGTGCCTGGCTGCACATACGGCCGCGCCTATTCCGGCAGGGCCGCCGCCGACCACGAGCACGTCGCACTCAAAAGTTCTGGTTACGGGGAGTTTGACCTGCTTTCCGTTGTTGCAGGAACCGAAAACGAGAGCGGAAACCGCTGCGATTATCAAACTAATTCTTCTCATGTGGTATAGGTTTTTCCAATCAGTCTGCTAAGTTATTCAAAAAAACAGAAAATACTTATATTTGTACTATGGACAGAAGGAATTTCTTTAAGTTTTCGGCAGCGGGGCTGGCCGGCCTCGCCGTTCCCGGCACCATCAGCATGGCTATGGGCCCCAGGAACATCGACCCCAAGTACAACGTAGTCATCCTGGGCGACACCCATTACGACGCAGTAGATCCTGAGAAGTATCACGCCGGATATACCGACCCCAACCCTACCCGCGAGGCCAATCACCGCAAGGAATTCGTACGCAACGGCAAGATGTGGGCGGGCCGCAGCCGCGACCTGGTGAAGCGCGCCGCCTGCCTGGTGGACGACGATACCCGCTACGTGTTCCAGATGGGCGACCTCATCCAGGGCGACACGGCCGACGCCGAAACGCACAAGCGCTTCCTCGACGACGCAATGAATCTCTTCAAGTCCGACCTGGCCCCCGACCTTCCGTTCATAACGGTAGCCGGCAACCACGATCTGCGCGGCAACGACGACGCAGTTTGCACGCAGGCATACCTGGAATATATGAGCGGCCGTATGTCCAGCGAACTGGGCCAGGAAATCAAGAGCACCAACTTCCTCTTCCGCAACGGGCCCGACGCCTTCGTGGTGGTGAACTTCACCAAGCCCAACGTGCCGGAAATCACCGGCCTGCTGAACGAGGCCAGAGGCGCAAGGCACGTCTTCGTGATAGTGCACGGCCCTGTCTTCCCCTTCGACGACGTAAAATACTACTGGTGGTACCTGTTGGGTAACCGCAAGGACTCCAAGGCCACCGAGCGCAGGGAAATGCGCAAACTGCTGGCTTCCCTTAACGCCATAGTCCTCTGCGGGCACACGCACACCACCGAGTTCTGCGACTGGTACGGCGACGGCGGGCGCATCACCCAGATGACGATGAGCAGCGTCTGGCGCAGCGAATCGCAGGCCGTCTATACGGAACTCGCCACCGGAGCCGAGGGCTACGGCACCCTGATGTTCGCCGAGAAGCCGGAACTCGCCACCGAGGCCAACAAGGCCCTGTTCGACGAGTACCGCGCCGGCATACGCGAATACAGCATCTCCGAGGCCGCCGGTTCCTACAAACTGGTGGTCGATGGCCCCAAAGTGTATGTTGACTTCTACGCAGGCGACTCAGCCCGCGTAAGCAAACGCTTCAAACTCAGATAATCCGTTAATCGCGGAAATAGACTCCTTCCGAGCGGAGGGCGGCCTGCAAGGCGCTTACATCCAGAGCCCTGGGCTCGACTCCGGCCTGAACGCTCAGCGCGGCAGCCTTGCCCGCGGCCTCGCCAAGGCACATCGCCGGACCCATCACCCTCACGGACGCGAGCGCAAGATGGGTGGCCGAGATGTTGCGGCCGGCACAGAGCAGGGAGTCTATGTTCTGCGGAAGCAGGCTGCGGTAAGGCACGTCGTAGCAGTCGGGGCACCACATCAGCGTGCAGTCGCCGCCGACAGGATGATGCAGGTCAACCGGATAAGCCGCGACTCCGATGGCATCGGGGAAACGGGCGCAGTCGAAGATATCCTGCTCGGTGAGCACGTATTCACCAACGATACGGCGGCTCTCGCGTATGCCCATAAAAGGCGCCACGCGGTCGACGTACGCATTCTCGAAGCCAGGGATGTATGCCTTGAGGTAGCGGGCAATCTCCTCGTTCTGCTTGATGCATATCTCCTCCCCTTTCGTGTACTGCTCGGGGTCGGTGGAGTCGATTCCGTTCACGCGCGACATATTGACCCACCACTCGTCTGGCGCCATACCCGTCATAAAGATGGTGCGCTCGACGGGCAGGTTGTACCCTGCCTCGCGGGCCTGCTTGATCTGGTTGCGGAAGCCGACCATCGTGCAGTTGTCGTCGGCACGGAAGAATTCGTTGGGGATGAAGTCGATGTCGTAGAGTTCCGGATGGTCGGCCACGGCATCGCGCAGCTTGCGGGAATCGACGCCGCGCATCGAAAACATAAGGGTGGGCGGCTGGGCGATGCCGTTCTCGTTGCCATATGCCATAGGAGCGCCGGCCCTGTAAGCGACGTCGCCGTCGCCTGTGCAGTCAACCACCCGCTTGGCGAGTATGGCCTCGCGTCCCTTCTTGGACTCGATTATCACGCCCGCCACTTTGTTGCCGTCCTTTATAACATCGACGAACATCACATACATCAGCACCTTGACACCGCACTCCTCCATAATCTCCCAGGCGAGGCGCTTGGTGCCCTCCGGGTCGATCATTGTAAGGCTGACGTGGAGCGGACAGGCACGGTGGTGGGTGGCCTGACCACGGGCGCGCAGGCGCTCCACGAACTGCAGCGGCAGGCCCTTGATGACTTCGTTGCCCTTGCGGCCGAGGAAGCCCAGAAGAGGCAGGCCCTGGGTCATATTGCCGCCAAGTGAGCCACGGTTCTCTATGAGCATCACTTTGGTGCCCTTAACCAGGGCGGCGGCCTGTGCGGCCATAAGCCCGGCAGGGCCTCCGCCAACAACCAGAACGTCAACTTCGTCTCTTACGGGAATCTCCCGTGCAGGCTCCTTTATAGTCTTTGCCATCTGCAGTGAATTTTAGTTTCGAGATGTAAAGGTACTTTAATTTGCGGACAAAAAAAATCCGGCCAGCAGCAAACTGCAGGCCGGATTGCAAATATCAAGAGGTTAGAATTACTTCCTCTCGTCGCGGCGGGGACCACGACGGTCGCGGCGGTCGCCACGGCCTCCGCGGCGGTCACCGCGAGGTGCGCCGGCGGCCTGGGAGTTGGCGGCTGCGAGAGCGGCGGGAGTGAGGTCCTGACGACCGTACTTCTCACCGTTGCAGATCCATACCTTGATACCCAGGGTACCGACCTTGGTGTTAGCCACTGCAAGGGCGTAGTCGATGTCTGCACGGAAAGTGTGCAGAGGGGTACGACCTTCCTTGAACATCTCGCTGCGAGCCATTTCAGCACCGCCGACACGGCCGGCGATCTGGATCTTGATGCCCTCGGCGCCAACGCGCATGGTGTTGGCGATGGCCATCTTGATGGCGCGGCGGTAGCTGACGCGGCCTTCGATCTGGCGGGCGATGGAGTCCGCTACGATGTGGGCGTCAACCTCGGGGCGCTTGACCTCGTAGATGTTGATCTGGATGTCCTTGTTGGTGACCTTCTTGAGCTCTTCCTTGAGTTTGTCGACCTCCTGGCCGCCCTTGCCGATGATGAAGCCCGGACGAGCGGCGTAGATGGTGACGGTAATGAGCTTCAGCGTACGCTCGATAACGATCTTGCTGAGGCTGGCCTTTGCAAGACGGTTGCCGAGATACTCGCGAATCTTGTAGTCCTCTGCGATTTTCTCCGCATAGTTACCACCACACCAGTTNNTATTACTTATTCTCCACTGGTTGTTTTACATCGAGGATAACGGTCACGTGGTTGGAACGCTTGCGGATGCGGCCCGCACGGCCCTGAGGGCACGGACGGATGCGCTTGAGCGTGCGTCCTTCGCCGACCATGATGGTCTTGACNNTTGACATAGACGTTGCCGTTGTCCAGCTCCTTGGCCTTGTCCTGGTTCTTTGCTTCCCAGTTGGCTATGGCGCTGCGGAGAAGTTTCTCCAGACGGACGGATGCTTCGCGCTTGCTGAATTTCAGCAGGTCGAGGGCGTGGTTGACCTCCTTGCCGCGGATGGTGTCTGCTACCAGACGCATCTTGCGGGGGGAAGTGGGGACGTCATTCAGCTTGGCAACAGCTGTAACCTTCTTAGCCTCCTTGAGGCTTTCAGCCATAAGTCTTTTACGCTTTCCCATAGTTGATTACTTCTTATTGTTACCTGAATGACCCTTGAATGTGCGGGTGGGGGCAAACTCTCCGAGCTTGTGACCGACCATCTGCTCAGTAACGTAAACAGGAATAAACTTGTTTCCATTATGAACGGCGATAGTGTGGCCGATGAAGTCCGGGGAGATCATGCTGGCGCGGGACCAGGTCTT
>DBYB01000005.1:0-949 GCA_002309995.1 Bacteroidales bacterium UBA1197 | reverse complement strand
CCCATCGGGTGATCGACAGGGTTCATTACAACACCACGGTTGTGAGGGCGCTTGCCGAGCCAGCGGCGGCGTCCGGCCTTTCCGTGGGATTCGAGGTTGTGGTCCGTGTTGGACACGACACCGACGGTAGCGCGGCAGCTGACGAGAACCATACGGGTCTCGCCGGAGGGCAGACGCAGGACTGCGTGGTTGCCTTCGCGGGCTGCGAGCTGTGCGGAAGTACCGGCGCTGCGGGCCATAGCGGCACCCTGGCCGGGACGGAGCTCGATGTTGTGTACAAGGGTACCAACGGGGATTTCACTCAGGGGAAGGCAGTTGCCGACCTCGGGAGCGACGCCGCTGCCGGAGGAGATAACCTGTCCTACCTTGATGCCGTCGGGAGCGATGATATACCTCTTCTCGCCGTCCTCATACTGGACGAGGGCGATGCGGGCGCTGCGGTTCGGATCATACTCGATGGTCAGAACGGTTGCGGTGCACTCATCCTTGTCGCGGAGGAAGTCGATGATACGGTACATCCTCTTGTGGCCGCCGCCGATGTAGCGAACGGTCATCTGGCCGGTGTTGTTGCGGCCACCCGTGCTCTTGAGAGGCTCAAGCAATGATTTCTGAGGCTTCTTGGCGGTGATCTCGCTGAATGCGCTGATCACTTTGTTGCGCTGACCGGGAGTTACCGGTTTGAATTTTCTTACTGCCATAGCTTATTCCTCCCTTAGATGTTGGCGTAGAAGTCGATCTTGTCGTCACCCTGAACGGTGATGTACGCCTTCTTGAAATGGTTGGCACGACCGCGGAGGAGACCAGCCTTGGTGAAGCGGCTCTTACGCTTGCCGTGATAATTGACTGTGTTGACGTCGGTGACGGTGACGTTGTACATCTTCTCCACCGCGTCCTTTATCTGAAGCTTGTTGGCCTTACGATCAACGATAAAGCCGTAACGGTTCAACTT
>DBYB01000065.1:32333-34846 GCA_002309995.1 Bacteroidales bacterium UBA1197 | reverse complement strand
GGTGACGCATTGATAAAGTCAGGAAAAAATACCCTCCGCGCCTATGAATTGAGCGCAGAGGGCAGGTAATCAGTCAACTATTCTTAAATCTCTTCGTACACCAGCTCAAGGGACGAAACGCCTATGCTGGTTGCCGTACACAAGAGGTAATAAACCGTATTGGCTTCGGTTCCTTCGAGGTTGAAGGTGTAAGTTGTATCTTGGGTTGTCCAGCCGGTCGATGCGCCGCCGGAAACGAAAGTATGGGCGCTATCGACAGTTTCTCCATCATTGGTCGAAGCAACGGCGGTCACGATACCGGCCTTGCGCTTGGAGTTGGTACCAAGGCACATCACTCCGGACACCTTGATCAACTTGTACCCGGAAATGGCAGGCAGACCCAGGTAACGCCATCCGGCATACCAGATCAGGCCGCCTTTGGCTTTATCCCAACACATACGGGCGGATGAAGCATTGCCAACATCGGTGAGGAAGAAGCTGTATTCGGTGCCGTCCAGCGCGTACTTACAGGTAAGTTCACCGGGAGCGTTCTTCCATTTGTCCGCCGTCGGCCATCCGTCGAGAGGATCCCCGGAGAAGTCGAACACGAGCGTCTTCTTATCCTTCGGAGGTGCTGCGGGCAGGGCAAGGGCGCCAAGATTGTAAATCTTGTTGCGCTCGAGCGCAGGAAGGGCGGAATTGTCGATGGTCTTCACCAGAGTCTCGTTCAGGTAAATCTTAAGCGAAGATGTGAGAGAGGTGGGGCGAACTGCCACGTAATAGTCTGTACCGGTAGCAAGCGGCGTCGATCCGTCTATCGAAAATTCAACCGCGCTATAGACAGGCTGGCCGTAAGTCTCCAGCGAGAGGGCCTTGGTGTCGGTGGCCACGTCTGCGCGGAAAGTACCGGCGATTGCGTCCGCATCATCAACCTTGATGCGTCCGTTCACTATGTCGCTGTCGGATACCCTGAACTTGATCAGAGCCGTGGCATTCTTGAACTGCAGCGACTTGCTGCCACCCTCGGCGAAAGCGACAGACAGAGCCGCGCTCTTGTCGAAAGTACCGACTGCAAGCGTCTGGGAAGCGGGAATCTGGAGTCCGGCCAGGCGATAGGTACCGTCGGCGCCGGTAAAGTTGACTCCCCTCTTGTTGTTCCTGTAGGGATAGGTTGCATAATACAAATCCCCCTCAACGAAACCGTCATCCACGCAGGTAAAGTCGGCAGATGTGGCCTTGTTGCCAATGGATGTGACAAATTGATAGCCAGCTACTCCGGACTGGGTCTCGCCGCTGCCGGAGCTGAAGATATTGATTGCGTCGCCAAACTCCCAGAAGGTCTGGGGCTTGCTCTCGCCGTTGATTCCAAGCACGGCCTTGGAAGCCGGAGAAGTCTCGCACTGCGCGCTGAAAGTGACTTTGTTCTCGGGAACTATCTCGATGTTGCAAGCCGCAAAAGCCATTGCTGCGGCAGCCAGGAAGAATACACTCTTTTTCATACGCGATCTCATTTAAAGTGTTGACAAATCGATTTCTTCCCACTCCTCGGTAACTCCATCCACATCGCTCGTACACAATAAGTTAGCCGTACTGACTTCGAATGCGCTCAAATCCGGATTACGGTACGGCTTCCTCCCGGTGCGCTTTGTTACAATGCTTTTCATATATTACTTGTTATTGGTTTTCTCATAAAGGAGCACGGCCAAATCGTACTGCCCGAGGGTGACACGGTCGCCGGCCTTGCCGACCTTGCCTCCTCCGGTGACGGAAGACTCCACGAAACTGTATCCAGGCACCCGGATTCGAGCGCTCAGGGCCCTGTCAGCGTCTTTCTGCTGGTTCGCGACTACTATGGCCATCCTGCCGCCGTCCTCACTCAGGAACGAGCGGGCGTCCAAAGCGGAATTCGAGCAGCTGAAGCCGAGAACGTCGTTGTAGCGGCCCAGGAGCAGGCATTCGGCGTATTTCTCCTTAACGGCATTCACGGATGCCAGATAAGCCTGGTAAACAGGGGCGTCGGAGATAATGCCGCGGCAGCGCCATATTTCTATGTCATTCCGCTGGCCGTCCAGCACGGTATTGTTCACGTGGCGCTCCGCATCCACGTCGTCGCGCAGCCCACGGTCCGTAAGTATCAGCTCGGGGAAAGTAAAGCGGAAGAAGTTCAGCCAGCGCTCCGGGCCGTCGTTGGCCGGATAGCCGTGCGTGTAGTCGCAGTAGCAGGCCAACGCGTCCACGGTGCCCTCAGCTCCTAGTGCAAAGTCGGGAGCCTTGGCGGCATAGCGGTCGCGCAGCAGTTTAAGGCATTCTGCGCGCTTCTTGATACCGTACACGTCGGGAACGGGGTATTCACGGGAAGTATCCCAATTGGTGCTTTCCTTCTCTATGTAGCCCAGCTGGTCGAAGAAGACGCTGTGGGCGCCGAGTTCGTAAGCACGGTCCTGCAGTTTGAACAGCACCTCGTTCCACTTCGGATCCATCATAGTGGCGACCGCGAAAGTGCGCTGGTCGTATTCGCCCAGCCAGGTGCCCTG
>DBYB01000065.1:0-32235 GCA_002309995.1 Bacteroidales bacterium UBA1197 | reverse complement strand
TGCCGTTGTAATAGAGCAGCAGGTGGCCTCCGGCATCCTGGAAACGGGCGATTTCCGCCTTCAGGGCAGCGTCGCCCCCCTGGCTCTCATCGGGAGAGTAGTCCGGGTTGCCGTGATCCATGCCTTCCGCCCACCAGCCGAAGAGGAACAGGGTGTTGCATCCAACGCTCTGTCCGGCATCTCTGACTATGCCGTTCATATCGGGATACTTGAACAAGTACTCGCCGTACTGGTGCTTGAAAATTACCCGCTGCCAGCTCTTCATCTCACGCACCCACTGCGGCGTCGCCCTGTGGTCCCACCAGGTATCAACCCAGTCGCGGTAAATCCGGGAAGCAACGTGCCAGCTGCCGCTATACGGAGCGATTACATTGGCGTCGCAGCTCCAGGTCTCTCCGCAGAAGCAGTGAGGATACTTGAAGAAGCCGAACTCGGGAACGCTGTAGCGGCCCTTGCCGTCCTTATAGACCCGCATCCCGTGCCAGGTATCCTGGAAGGTGGCATCGTGTGAGCCGAAATAGAGGCCCTGCTCCTCTCCGAAGAGTCCGAAGCAGTTCATAAACACCTTGGCGCCGTACTTCACGTCTCTCTGGCGGAAAATCTGTTCCGGCCTCTTGTACGGCGATTCGCTGATGGCGCTCAGAGTCGCCACAGGGTCGCTGAACAGCTTGCCGCCAGCCTCGGCGGTGAAGAGTTTGTGGTCTTTGGGAAGCCTCGCGCCGTGAACCAGGGGATAATGGAACTCTCGCAGCACTGTGTGCGGCTCTTCATTCTTCAACTCCGAGCCGAAGCGAACCAGGTTATCCTCAAGCGTGACCGTCAACTTCATCTGCACGTGCAGGTCTTTACCCCGGACGTTCAGCGATGAGTACTCGATGGTGATAACATTATCGTCAGCGGAAATCGCAGGCTGCTGCCCGGAGCCGGACACCTGAATCTCCTTCTCCTCCGGAGAATCATAATAGAGTCTCCAGAGAAGGCCTCCGGAGGCATATTCCTGCCCGGTCCTGACATTTCGGAGCGAGGCCAGGGAGCCGTCGGGGGCTATGGCGACTTCGATGTTGTCGTTCCCGAGCACCACGCTGTCTGCCGGGGCACAAACGCTCTCAGGCGCCTGAACGGAGCAGGCGCCCAAAAGCGCTGACGCAATCAGTATGAAAAACTTTCTCATTTTAAAGCAAATTCTACCCATACGGGGAAATGGTCGGAAGCATACAGGCCGTCGTAGAGTTTGTTCTCGCACCGGTACTGCACCGGCGTGATTCCTTCACCACGGAAGAACACGTAATCGATCCTGTATCTGCCGTTTATATTGGAGTAGCCGTTGTAGGTTCCGGATGCTCCGCTCTTCCTGGAGGCGTCGAGCAGCATATACGGGTCCTGCCACCAGGCCGTATATGTCTTGTAAACCGAGCCTTCTTCTGATGATTCCCGGGCATTCATATCGCCCACGAAGAAGGACGGCAGCCCGGCAGGATTGAAGCGCTGCTCCTGCTCCGCATAGACGTGGGCGTAAGCCTTGTTGGGCTCGGCATTCAGGCAGCCGTGATTGTTCATAATGAACAGTTTGAGGCCGCTTGCCTTGTGAGTGAGTATACAGCAGCAGCCTCCCCTCTTGTATTCGCCCTGGCTGCCGGTGTCGTTTGCCGACATCGAGTCAGGGTCGCCGGAAGCCCAGAAGAAGTGCCAGTCGGAAAGTACGAAGGCGTCTTTGCGGAATCCTATGCCCTGCGCCCTGTCGCCGACGCCCCTCTGGGCGTACGGGCTGAAATACTTGAACTCGTACTGAGAAGAGAGTTCACTGTCGAGCCAGGCCTGGGTTGCAGTACTGACTTCCTGGATTCCGACGATGTCGAAATTGCAGTCAATCAATGACTTCTTAAGGCGCTCCTTCCTTACGTCCCATACGTAGGCTGCCTCCTTGTCGAGGCCGCTCATCCTCAGGTTGTAAGAGCCTATACGGAAGATTCTGCCGTCGGGCGATTCGTCTCCGCCGGCAACGCCTTCCTGCACCAGAAGCGTCCTGGCGCTTACGCCGGCTGCAGTCTTGAACAGTATCGACGCTTCACGTGCGTCCTTGTACTTGTTCTCGCTCACGCGGACTCCGACCTTGGCGTCGTCGTGCCCGGAGTTGCGAGTGAGAGTAACCCACGAGGGAGCCCCCTCAACAGACACCTCCCAGGCAGCATTGGAACTCACCATTATATCATAAGTGTCGAGGGAGGACGCAGCATTGATCGTTTCCGGATCCACGGAGATGACTTCCGGATCCGGCTGCTTCTCCCGGCAGGAGCACGCAAGCACTCCTGCCAGAAAAAAAGCCAGATATATCCGTCCCGGACGCATCATTACTTCGCGGGATTGTAAATCAAGTCGATACTCGACACCGCACCCTTGGCGTATGCGTAGATGTAGTACCTTGTGTTGGGCTCAGTGCCACTGAGGCTGTAAGTATAAGTCTCGCCGCCGTCGGGATTCCAGGTTTGGAGCTGACCGCCGGGCATATATGCGTCGTCCGCGGGGTGCTTCGCGCTTTCGCTGATGAGTTTGGTGATACCCATCCTGGGCGCGGTGGAAGTAAGCTTCACGTTATGGCAGACAACCCTGATAAGGGTATATCCCTCAAGTTTGGGAAGACCGAGATAACGGTACTGGGCGTTGAACGCAAAGTAGCCTTCCGCACCCTCCACTGGCGGCTGCCAGAATGCCTGGCCGGCCGATGCCGTTCCGCAGTCGGCAGGGACGAATACATAATTCTTGCCGTCGAGCGGATAGATGCACTCGATTCCTCCCTCTACGTGGGTGTATTTGGCCGCAGTGGGCCATCCCTCGAAGGGCTCGCCGGTGAATGAGAAGGTGAGGTTCAGCGCGTTGGCATCAGGCTCGGTGCCGGTGCCCGGGTCGGTACCCGGATCGGGATCGGCCGGTTTGGGATCCTCAGGAGCAGGTCCGAGAGGCTCCTCGGTGCCGTCGGCATCTGCATAATAGAGCTTGAGGGACTTGATGATGCTGGCGTTCACCGGAGAGTTGATCCAGTAAACGGTGTTGGGAGCGGTTCCGGAAAGCTCGTAAGTATAGACGGTACCGTCCGTGGCAGCCTGGTTCTGAGGTTCGCCGCCTTCCACATACTGAATCTGGTCAACGGGAACGTCCTTATGGAACACCCACTTGGCAACACCGACGTTACGGGTGAAGGTCTCGGGATTCTTGTTGCTGGCATTCTGTACCATATCGATCTTCACGATCTTCTTGCCCTCGATTGCGGGGATGCCGAAGAAGCGCAGGGTTCCGCTGTAAACGCCCTTTGCTGGGTCCAGATAGATATTGTGCTTTTCAGCTCCGTTGGGATCCGCAATGGTGAAGTCGTAGCCAACGCCATTGAGGGTGAAGGTCACCTGTGCCCTGCGGTGGGAATTCTCCGTAGCAGTGCCTCCGTTGTCGGAAGCACAGCCCGAGTCGCAGTTCTTGAGCTGGGACCAGTCGGCTTCCTTGCTCGTGGGCCAGCTGTCGAGGCCGCCGGCAGAGAAATCGAATGCCAGTTCCAGGATCTTCGGTTTGCTGGAGTTGGGATTGCCCTCCTGGGTAATGTCGATGAAGGCCTTGACGCCCTCGTTGAAAAGGGTAACGGTTGCTGTGCGTCCTTCTTCGAGGTCGTTCTTGCTGATCTTGACCTGCAGTTTCATATCGCCGTTGCCGGAGGTAACGTTGCACTTGACCCAATCGACGGCTGCTCCGTCGGCGTCGGTCTTGGAGATATTCCACTGGCAGTTTGCCTTAACGTCTACCTCGGCAACCTTCTCTTCCCAAGTAGCCTCAATCTTGGACGGAGACACTTCGATTACCGGATCCTCAGGCTTGGGCTGAGGTTTCTCTTCGCAGGCCACCAGCATCGCAGCAGCGGCGAGCGCAACAAACAAGTAGTTGGCTTTCATAATATTACAGGTTTAATTAATCAATACCACTGCCATCCCTCGTTCTGTCCGAGTTCGGGATTGACGTTAAGGGCGCTCTGGGGTATGGGATGAGTGTACATTATGTCATCCCATACCAGGGCGTAATTGTAAATCAGGAAGCCGTAGCTGCCTTCCGAGAGGCTCCAGGCACCGTCGGCAGTGCCGCTGATCTTATAGTTGGTCTCGCTGGTCTTCTTGGACCTGGATACCGTGTAGGTCTTGCCACCCCAGACAAAGCCTTTCTCAGCCTCTTCCTTGGTGATGTAGATGCCTCTCCAGCCCTTGTGCTCGTACCTGCGCTCAATCAGGTCGCCCATATACCAGCGCATAAGGTCGTCGTAGCGGCTCTGGCCTTCGAGCATCAGCTCGGTAACCCTCTCACGCCGTATCTCAAGCATATTGTCGGACAGGGATACAGGATGCTTGAGGTCCTTGGTATAGTAGTCGCGCAGCCACTTGTCGGCAACGTATCCCGCCTCACCGGGATAGTAGCTCTTAACGCCCGCCCTCTTGCGGAGCGCGCCTATCGTAATATCCCAGAGTGCTTTGTCCATATGCCCGAGTTCTTCGGCCGCTTCGGCATAATTCAGCAGCACCTCGGCATAGCGCATAATGGGGACAGAGTTGTAGGACTTGTTGTCTCCGCTCATCGGCTCGTCCTCGAGCTGGACCCACTTGATCCACTCATAGCCGCCGCAGGTCCAGGTCCAGTTGGGAAGCATCTCAAGCTGGGAACCGTCGCCGCGCTTCATCGTTCGGCCGGGAGCCAGCACGCTGTCGGAGAGGCGCTTGTCCCTGTTCTCGAATTCCTGGGTAACGCTTATTGCATCATCTGCAGGCGTTCCGTCGGTCTTGAGGAACATACGCACATACTCCTTGGTCGGGGAATACAGGAGCGAGGAAGTGGTCGAGCAGTACTTGTAGGTGACGCCGTGCTTTTCGCTCATGTCTTTGGAGTAGGTCCTGCCCCATATCACCTCCCGGGGGTCCAGTTTGGCCGACACGAAGAGGGAACGGTAATCAGGCACCAGCGAGAAGGCGTTGGCCTCAACGAGTTCCTTAGCGTACTGTTCTGCAAGGCCGATCAATTCAGCAGGGTTCTCATACTCCCCGTTCCAAGGCTTGCCGGTGGAAGGGTTCGTCTTATGATATTTGCGGTATGTGCCCTCGTAAAGGAAGATACGGGAGGCATAAGCCAGCACGACATAGCGGTTGATGTAAACCCGGCCGTCGGAGTTGATGCCGAGGCCATCAGTCATACAGTGCTCGCAGGCAAACTTCAGGTCTTCGGTAATCTTATGGAACATATACTCCCTGTCCTGCCGGGGGCCGTAGAGCGCCTCCGTATCGTCGGGGCTTATCACGTGGTCAACGTAATAACAGTCGCCGAACACCTTTATCCTCTTTACCGTAATCCAGGCGCACCATAAACGGGCAACTCCCTCATAGTGGTTGTAGATGTCGTCGGAAACCTTCCCCTTGCACCTGGGCATATTCTCGAGCATATAGGCCACGCGGCGCGGGAAACTCCAGGTGCTGGTGGTCCAGTTGTCGGCCTTGGATGCCGAATAGTTGCCCCAGTAGAACTCCTTGGAGGCCTTGGTCATACAGAGGTCGGTATAGCGGTCCTCCCCCAGTGCCATATCTGTTGCAGAAGGCAACGCAGCGTTGATCAGGCCGTTCGCATAGAGTTTCAGGTCTGTTTCGCTCTTGAAGAAAGTCTCCGCCTCGAACTTGTTGGAGGGTATTCTCTCCAGCATATCACTGCAGGAGCAGACCGCAAGGAGCGCAGATAATATGATAACTGTCTTTTTCATAGCTCTAGAAAGTGAGGTTTATACCGAACGTGTAAGACTTGAGCATAGGATAGCTGGCACCGTCGCCCATACTGGTCGAGGTTGCGTTGCCGAAATCGGAATCACCCTTGCTTATGACCTCAGGGTCAAACATCGAGGTGTGCTCGTAGATGGGCGAGAAGGTCAGGAGGTTCTCGCCGGAGAAGTAGATGCGCAGTTTCTCAATTCCCACCTTTTCCGTAAGTTTGGCCGGGAAAGTATAATCCAGGGTGAGATTCTTGAGCCTGAGGTACGCTGCGTTGAGCAGGAAATAGTCGTTGTAGGAGTTCATCGTTCCAAGACCTTTGCCGGCCATCGCCGGTCCGTACATACGGCGGGGCCAGTAAGGCTTTTCATCCGCATTCACGAGTATCCAGTTCTCGGTGCTCTTGTCCAGGATGGCCCTGTCGGTCTGCTGGTCCACGAGGGCGAAGTTGTAGGCCCTCTCATATCCTCCCCAGAAGAGCGAGGAGCCTTCCGAAGGGTACCAGTCCCTGTGGCCTATACCCTGCAGGAACACGCTGAGGCCGATGCCGTTCCAGCGGGCGTCCAAATTGACACCGTACTGGTAGCGCGGCATTATGTTGCCGATTCGGTCGAGGTCGCCGTGGTCTTCGAGCGTACCCGCGCCGGCTGTGATTTCCTTGTTGTTGTCGAAGTCCACGAACTTGATGTCTCCGGCGTAGGGTGCGCCGGGATTCTGCAGGTCGTGGAACCTGTCGGGGTACCAGGAAGACGCTTCTTCGTTGGAGGCGAAGAGACCGTCGGTATGGAAGCCCCAGAGTTCGCCGATCTCCTTGCCCTCGTAGAAGCCGAAGATGTTATGGCTCTCGTTGTAGAACTTGGTGACCCAGGTGCGGTTGTCCCAAAGGCTTCCCTTGATGGAATAAGCGAAGTCCTTGCCGCCAAGTTTGAAGGAATCGCGCCAGGAAAGGGTGAGCTCCCAGCCCTTGGTGGTCAGCTGGCCGTAGTTGCCCTTGGGGGTGGAGGCGCCGAGCAGGGCAGGCAGCTCCGGGCCGGTGGAATACATATCATCCGTAAGCCTGACATAATAGTCTCCGGAGAATGACAGGCGGCTCTTGAGGATGTCGAAGTCGAGTCCGACGTCCCAGGTGGTTATTTTCTCCCAGGTCAGGCTGTCCGGCACCAGGGACGGCAGGCCGGCGACATTGGCATAGCCGTCGTCGAAGACCACCGAACTGTAGCCTACGCCCATAGTTTCGAGGAAGGAATACGGGGAAATGGCACCGTTGCCAAGGGAGCCCCAGTTGCCGCGGAGTTTGAGGTTGTCCACGACGCCCTTCAGGCCCTTCATCCAGGGTTCCTCAGAGATACGCCATCCGGCAGACGCCGAAGGGAACCAGCCGCCCCTCTGGTTGCGCGGGAAGCGGGAATTGAGGTCGTAACGGATTGACCCCTCAAGAATATAGCGGCCAAGCAGCGTATAGTTGGCCCTGGCGAATGAGCCTATGGTCGCCCAGTCGCTGTCGTACTGCTTGAGTTCGATTTCGGAGCCGTTGAACATCTCGTAACTGTTGAGTCCGGGATACATCATTCCGAGGCGGAGAAGCGTCTCCACGTCGTACTTGTGGTCTTCCATATTCCAGCCGGCGACGACGTTCAGCTTGTGGTCGGGCCCGAGTTTCGGGGTAAAGGTGCCGACGACATTGGCGCTCAGGTGGTTGGTCAGATAGTGATACTCCCGCTTGTAGGAGTCCGCTTCGCTTACATACCAGGTTATGACACCGGGGGCGTTACTCTGAGGCGTGGGCGCCACATAGCGCTCGACCTGCCTGTGGGTGAACTTGTAAGACAGGTCGCCACGGATCTTCAGCACTTCGGGGACGATATCGACATTGATGCCGGTGGTGGTCGTTACTGAAGTGGTAACGGATTCCTGGGCGGAGTTGCCTTCCACGAAGGCACAATAGCCGGAAGCCGCACCGCCGAGGGTGTAAGAGCCGTCTTCATTAACAGGAGGCAGCACGGGGAGTCCGATGACGGCTATCTGCTGCACCTGGCTGCCGACGTGCGTTTCCGCCTTGGAGAAGATGGGCTGAATGTATGATGTACGATATACATAAGTATTGTTGTCCACCGACAGCCAGTCACGGATTTTCATGGAGACCTTGGAGCGCAGGTTGAACTGGTTGTAGTCCTCGTGGCCTATCTTGTAGATGCCGTCCTGCGTGTAGTATCGTCCTGAGAGCGAGTAGGATATCTTCTTGGAGGAACCGTTGATGCTCAGGGAGTGCGTGCGAGTGGTGTTCAACTTCTTGTAGAAGAGGTCGAAATAGTTGACCGAACCGAAGTACAGGTAGTCCGAGCCGTTCATATCGTACACGTCGTAGTTCCCTTCCGCCCTGCGTGCCTCAAACAACTCAAGATAGTTCGAAGGGATGTTGTAGGTGTTCATCTTGGACGGCGCCGAGCCTGCCACCTTGGGGGTCTCGGTCTTGCCGAGCCAGAAATCGTAGAAGTTGCGGGTGAACTCAAGACCGTCGGATATGATGTGGTCTTCCCACATGACTGTCCTCTGGTTAAGGGCAAACGAGCCGCTGTACTGCACCGTAAGCTTTTCCGAGGACGATTTCTTGGTGGTGATGAGAATCACGCCGTACGCTGCACGGGAACCGTAGATGGCGGCCGACGAAGCGTCCTTGAGTACCGACACCGACTCGATGTCTTCCGGGTTCACGGACGAGAGCTCACCTTCCACTCCGTCGATAAGCACCAGCGCGCTGCCGCCCTGGCCGATGGAGTATTCCTGCAAGTCCTTGGAACTCAGGTTCTTTTTCATCACATAACTGGTCGCGCCGCCGCGGATGTAAACCGAACCGCCGTGGGTGGGCTTGCCGTCGGCGACAAAGATACTGAGGCCAGGGACCTGTCCCTGCAGGGTACGGGTGACGTTGGCATTCGTACGGCCTTCAAGGACATCGCCCGAAATCTGCTCTACGCTGCCGACCAGCTGCGACTTCTTAAGGGTGCCGTAACCAACGACGACGGTCTCTTCCAGCATCTGGGTGTCGAGTTCCAGATGGAAATCGATGACCGCACGGCCGGCAACCGCCTGCTCTACATCCTTATAACCGATGCAGGAACAGATAAGTGTGGCATTAGCAGGAACGGTAATGGAATACGCACCCGAGGCGTCGGTAGTTACGCCTCCGGTGCCTTGCTTGACCATTATGGCGGCACCCGGTACGGGCTCGCCGGTGGCGGCTTCGGTAACCTTTCCTTTTACGGTAAGATTCTGGGCAAAGGCCGATGCCGCTGAAATCAAAAGGGCAAAGGCCAGCACCGCTGCTTGCTTGGCAAAAAGTTTCATCTTATTTAAGTATAACGATGTCGGAATAAATCGGGCAATGGTCGGAAGGGTACAGTCCATCGTAAGTAACTGTAGAACAGGTATAATTCAGAGGCTTGACCTTGTCTCCCCTGAAATAGATGTAGTCGATGCGCTGGGCGGTCTCCATATCCTTCTCCACATTATGTGAATTGAAGGTACCCTGAGGGCCCTCGCGCTTATCGGCGGGAAGATGGAGATATACATCTGTCCAGTAAGTTCTCAGAAGTTCGGAACTCGGAGTGTCGGGGCGGGTGTTCAGGTCTCCGACGAAAAGTGCAGGCAGATGGTCTGGATTGTACATCTCAGCGCGTTCGAGCAGTATCTCGGCTGCGTGCAGATTGGCCTCCTTGCCAAGCGGCATATGGGAAAGCATAAGGAAGAACTTGCGGTTGCTCTTCCTGTCGAGGAAAATGCCGCAGCAGGCGCCGCGCCTGAACTTCATCTCATCCCAACCGCCGCTGATCGAATCGGGAGTCTCGGAGAACCAGAAGTGATGGTCTTCCAGCATTTTGAGGCGCTCAGTGTTATATATAATAGCCTGAGCCTTGTTCCCTACACCCCCGTCGGCCTTGTAAGGGCTGAAAATGAACATCTTGTAATTGAGACCAGCTTCATCGAAGAGGGAAGGTAGTTCCTTTATCATAGTGGTATCCACCTCCTCTGCACCGAACAGGTCATAACCCATATCTTTTATCGCGCGTATAAGACGGGGCTTACGGACTTCCCAGGCGTACTCGTCTTTGCCGAGGTCGGAGCGCCAGAGGTTGAAAGAACCTACCCGAAGGACGGGCTCGCTGCAGGAGACTAAGGCCAGAGCGGCGAAAATTACATATAGGATTTTTTTCATACGGTTATAGTTTCGTGGTTGGTTTATGCAAAATTACGCGAAAAAGAGATGCATTTTCCGGAGCCGTAAATAAAACAAGGTTATATAAGGCGTCATTTCTGGTCTATTTTATTTATAACCAACAAGTTTGCATTTTGTTGGCACATTATGAAAAACAAGGTTTTATTGCTATATTTGAGGCATGAAAAAACTTGTTTTTGCAATATTTTCAGTGTTAATTCTGATTGCATCCTGCTCCGGGCGCAAAGGCGGGCACTTCGCCGCCCTCGACAGGGCGATAGAACTGCAGGACTACTACGACCTGAAATATGACAATATACAGGACAGCCTGCGCACGCTCTGCCGGCACGCTCAGAGCGATTCTGCAAAATGGGAAGCTCTCTACGAACTCGAGTCCTTCTACTTCTATCACGACATAGATTCCTGCTACAGCGCGGTTGTGAAGATGATGGATCTTGGCAAGAACGACCACCGGCAGAAGACCATAAGCGAATGCTGCTATGCCAACATCCTGTACAAAATGGACTCCATAGGAACGGCACTGGTGCGCTTCAGGCAAATAGATACTGTAGCGATGCCGCGGGAGGCGCAGGACATATACTGCTTTGCCGGTTACCACATTTTCGGCAGGCTGGCACACGAAAAGCCCGAATACAACGCCAACAAGCGCGCTATCATCGAAAAGTGGTGGGACAGCGACAGCACCAGGATAGACTGCGCCTACTATTACAGCGTCATCAGCCGCAGGGCAGGAATCGAGGAAAATTCAATCCCAAGGCTTCAGGCCTGCATTCTCCGCTCCCCGAACGATACTGCAAAGGCCAATTACTTCCTGGCCCGCGAATACCTGGAGCGCGGCGAAACGGACAAGGCCATTATTCACTTCGCCAAATCCGCCGCCTGCGATATGCGCCTTGCGGCCAAGGCATACAACTCCCTGTACGAACTCGCCCTTCTGCTATTCCGCAACGGCGACATCGAGAGGGCCGACCGCTATATGCGAATAACGCTCAAGGACGCATATTCATCGCACTACGAATCACGCTATGACGACGTCATAACATCCGAACTGGAGATAATGAACGTCCTTCTGGACCAGCAGAAGCAGAAACGCAGGGCCTACTTTACGACTATCGTGGCCATCGCCCTGCTCCTTGCCGTCGCAATCGTATCCCTAATAATAGTTATGCGGTACTCCTCCAGGCTGGATACGTCCAGACGGAAACTGGCGGAAGTCTCTAACATCAAGGACAGCTTCCTGGCGATGTATATGGAAAAATGCGTGGACTATCTGAATAAAGTGGACGAATACAGGTCGGGCCTCAGGCGCACGATGAAGCAGGACGGCCCTGAAGCCGTGTCGGCTCTCCTTCGCCACCCCTCCTTCGCCGACGGGGAATTCGACGGCCTGCTGAGCCACTTCGACTCTGCCTTCCTCGGAATCTTCCCCGACTTCCCGGAGAAGGTTAACAACATAATGCAGCCGGAGTACCGCCTGGAGATGCCCTCAAAGGGCGTTCTATCCACGGAACTTCGTATCCTGGCACTCATCAGGATGGGCATTTCCAAGCGTTCGAAGATAGCCAAGGTACTGAATATGTCGGTGACGACCGTTTACTCCTACCATTCCAATCTGCAGAAACATTCCCTTCACCCGAATTCGGGGTTCGACAGCGTGATAGCCAATCTGTAGTTTTTGTATCTTTGTAAGAAATCAATATCAATATGAAGAGGTTCATTTTCCTTGTACTGGTTCTTGCCGCATCAGTTTGCGCGGCTTCAGCCCAGAATGTCAGTTACGTTTACACCGAGGCATCCGATCTTACGATTGTCGGCAAACTTATGCCCGGCAAGACCGCAAATCCCTATCACAGGGTTGATACCACCCTGTACAAAGGCTTTACCAAGCGCGAGAATGAACTTGTAAGGATGTCTTCGGGAATGGCGTGCGTCTTCAGCACCAACTCCCCCAGCATCAGCATAGTAACCAAATACGGGAAGATGGACGACCCTGTGAACACCAACATAATCTCCGCCCGCGGCTACGACCTGTATATCAGGCAGAACGGCCAGTGGCGCTGGGCGTCGTCCGGAGTTGCGCCGCGTGCGAATCCCGGCAAGGAGTTTACCCTCATATCCGATATGGACGGCAGCGTTCACGAGTGCCTGCTGTACTTCCCTCTCTACAGCGAGGAGTACTCAATTAAGATAGGAGTAGAGAAAGGCTCAATCATAAGCGCGATAGACAATCCCTTCCGCCACCGCATCGCAATCTGGGGCTCCAGCTACACCCACGGCTCCAGCACCACGCGAGCAGGTATGGCTTATCCGGCTCAATTCTCCCGCGCCACCGGGCTGCAGATGCTGTCCCTGGGCTGCAGCGGCCGCTGCATGCTGCAGGACTACTTCTGCGACGTGCTGGTCGATGTGGATGCAGACGCATTCGTATTCGATTCCTTCTCCAACCCTCTGGCCCCCGTCATCAGCGAGCGCCTGGTGCCTTTCATCGACAGGATGATTGAGGCGCACCCCGGCAAGCCGCTCATTTTCCAGCAGACGATTTACCGCGAGAAGAGAACATTCAACCTCAAGGAAGACGCCAAGGAGCAGGCCAAGATGGATATGGCCGCCGGCATCTTCAAGGAACTGAAATCCACCCCGGAAGGCCGCAAGAAATACAAGGACGTCTATTTCATCGCACCCGACGCCTGCCCTGCCAGCCACGAAGCCTCCGTGGACGGCGTCCACCCCGACAACTACGGCTACACCCTCTGGACCGCCTCCATCCAGAAACCCATCCTCAACATCCTCCGCAAATACGGCATACGATAAACAAAAAAACTTCCGAATCGATTCGGAAGTTTTTTTGTTTCTACGGGTCGAAAACCCTACAGTCTCTTGAGGATTTCCTCGGTCTGGGCTTCGTAGCCGGGCTTGCGAAGGAGGGCGAACATATTCTTCTTGTAGGCCTCCACGCCGGGCTGGTTGAAAGGATTCACGCCCAGGAGGTATGCGCTGATGCCGCAGGCTGCCTCGAAGAAATAGAATATCTCGCCGATGCAGAATTCATCAACCTGCTCGATTGCTATCTCGATCTGAGGCACACCGCCGTCGATGTGGGCGAGCTTGGTGCCGAGGGCCGCCATGGCGTTGCAGTGCTCCACGTGCTGGCCTGCGAGGTAGTTAAGCTGGTCGAGGTTCTGCTCGTCGCTGCCGATTACAACGCTGCGCCTGGACTTCTCCACGCTCACTACGGTCTCGAACATACAGCGGTCGCCGTCCTGGATGAACTGGCCGATGGAATGGAGGTCGGTGGTGAAGTTGGCGGAGGCGGGATAGATACCCTTGCCGTCCTTGCCTTCGGACTCGCCGAAGAGCTGCTTCCACCACTCGCCGAGGAACATCAGGCGGGGGTTGTAGGTAACCAGAACTTCCACCTTCTTGCCCAGCTCGAAGTACTGCAGGTTACGCATTGCAGCGTACTGGATGGCAGGATTGTCGGCATTGCGAACGCTCACCTGGGCCTTTGCTGCGGCGGCGCCCTTCAGCATCGCACGCACGTCGTATCCGGCCACGCAGATGGGCAGCAGGCCCACGGGCGACAGCACGGAGAAACGGCCTCCCACGTTGTCGGGCACAACGAAGGTGCGGTATCCCTCCTGGGTGGAGAGGGTCTTGAGGGCTCCGCGGGCGGCATCGGTCACAGCCACGATGCGGGCGGCCGCTTCCTTCTTTCCGTAACGCTCCTCGATATGCTCCTTGACGATACGGAACGCAACTGCAGGCTCGGTGGTGGTGCCGGACTTGGAGATGACGATGCAGGCCACACTGCTGGCGGCTGCCAGGTCCATCATCTCGGCCAGGTACTCCTCGCTGAGATTGTTGCCGGCGAAGACCACGCGCGGCTTGGCGGAATCGTGTACGAACTGATGGTTGAGGGCCTCGAGGGCGCAGCGGGCACCCAGGTAGGAGCCTCCGATGCCGATGACCACCACCAGGTTTACTCCGCGGGCCTTCCAGTCGTCGCGTACGGCCTCGCAGGCCTGGATGAGGGATTCGGGAGTGCCGTCGGGCAGGGCCTTCCATCCGAGGAAGTCGTTGCCGGCTCCGGTCTCCTTATCGAGGATATCATAAGCCTCGAGGGCCTTCCCGACGTATTTCTGATACTCTGCGTCCTTTACGAAGGAGTCGCATCCTTTTAAGTTTACTTTTACCATAGGTATATCTTTAATTGTTGGTTCTCTTCATTTGTATTCCCTGTCTTTCAGCAGTTCGCGAACGAGCAGAGGCTCGTTGGTGGTGATGGCGTCCACGCCGACGTCTATCATCTTGAGTATGTCGTCCTGCTTGTTGACCGTCCAGGCGTTGACGGACATTCCCATATCGTGGGCGTTCTTGACCCATTCGGGATGTGCCTTGAACATCCTGTACTGATAGTCCACGCCGTTGATGGCCTGGCTGCCGTATATATGGGGATCCTCGTTGGCTACGAAATCCATCGAGAGATACTGGTTGATGAACTCGGGGCACTCCTTGGCTATGATGTCGCACATATGCTTGCTGAAGCTGATGAACAGCACGCGGTTGGGATCGTAGAGCCTGTGATGCTTCAGGGCGTCAAGAGTTTTCTTTACCAGCAGGTCCTCGCGGTCCTTGGAGGGCTGCTTCTTGAGTTCGATAACGAGTTTGGTTGTCTTGCACTTGGCTGTCTGCACCAGATACTCGTCGATTGTGGGGCGGCGCTCGCCGTTGGGCAGCAGGTCGTCGGCGAAATCGGCATATTTGCCCGTGGCGATTTTCTTGCCGTTGATGCTCGGGTCGTGGTTTACTATTACCACGTCGTCGGCGGTGATGTGTATGTCGCATTCACTGCCCCAGAGACCGGCATCCTGGGCCGCCTTGAGGGATGCGATGGAGTTCTCGCTCATCCCGCCCTGCTCTGATTTCCAGAAGCCGCGGTGGGCGACTATGGCTATCTTGCCTTCCTGTTTGATTACGGGGAAGCCGTTTTCGGGATTGTAGGTAATTTTCTTTGCGGGAGCGCAGGCAACGACCGCAAGTACTGCGGCGGCCAAAATCGAAACCCTGGATATCTGCATGGTCGTATTAGTGTTAGTCCTACAAAATTATCAAAAAATTCTTACATTTGCATTACCACATTATGAAAAAGTATATCCTAGCACTAGACCAGGGAACCAGTAGTTCCCGAGCCATTATTTTCGATCACGACGGCACTCCCTGCGCCGTAAGCCAGAAAGAATTCACCCAGTATTTCCCCAGCCCCGGACTGGTGGAGCACGACCCGGAGGAGATATGGTCCAGCCAGTCTTCCGTTATGATGGACGTCATCCGCAAGTCGGGCGTCTCCCTCCAGGAGATAGCCGCCGTAGGCATCACCAACCAGCGTGAGACCACGATAGTCTGGGATGCGGAAACCGGCAAGCCCGTGTACAACGCCATCGTCTGGCAGGACCGCCGCACCTCCGAGTACTGCGACTCCCTCAAGGCGCTCGGCCTCACGGAGAAGGTGCGCGACAAGACCGGCCTGCTCATCGACGCCTACTTCAGCGGCACCAAGATCCGCTGGATACTGGAGAACGTGGAAGGCGCCCGCGACCTCGCCCGCGCCGGCCGTCTCCGCTTCGGCACCGTGGACAGCTGGCTCATCTGGAAGCTCACCGGCGGCCGCGTCCACTGCACCGACGTGAGCAACGCCTCCCGCACGATGCTCTTCAACATCCACACCCTCAGTTGGGACGATGAATTGCTGAGTCTCCTTGGCATTCCGGCGTCGATGATGCCGCAGGTGCGTTCGTCCAGCGAAATTTACGGTAGTTGCGATATGCTGGAGGGCATACCGGTAGCAGGAGCGGCAGGCGACCAGCAGGCCGCACTGTTCGGGCAGATGTGCACCGAGGCCGGCGAGGTGAAGAACACCTACGGCACCGGATGCTTCCTGCTGATGAACAGCGGGCCCAAGGCAATCAAGTCTGAGAACCAATTGCTTACGACCATAGCCTGGAAGATCGGGAACCGGGTTGACTATGCCCTTGAGGGCAGCGTTTTCGTGGCAGGCTCCATCGTGCAGTGGCTGCGCGACGGCCTCGGAATGATAAAGAGTTCTTCCGAGATTGAGGCCCTCGCCTCGCAGGTGCCCGACAGCGGCGGGGTGCATCTCGTGCCAGCCCTCACCGGCCTCGGCGCCCCCTACTGGGACCCGTATGCCAAGGGTACGATAACCGGCATCACCCGTGGTACCACCGCAGCTCACATTGCCCGCGCCGCGCTGGAGGGCATCGCCTTCGAGACGATGGACGTGGTGGACGCAATGCGCCGCGACGCCGGCATCGCCCTGCGCGCCCTCAAGGTGGACGGCGGAGCCTCCCGCAACAATCTTATGATGCAATTCCAGGCCGATATACTCGGCACCGACGTGGTGCGCCCCGTGGTCACGGAGACCACCGCGCTCGGCGCCTCCTACCTGGCCGGCCTCGCCGTGGGCTTCTGGAGTTCGATAGACGAGCTCAAGCAGCAGTGGCGTGCCGAGCGGGTGTTCCGTCCCGAGGCGTCCGTGGAGGGCGTCGGCAAGGCCATCGAGGGCTGGAAGGATGCAGTCAGCAGAACTTTAACCAAATAACTTATAATATGGGACTGTTAACAAAATGTCTGTTTGAGCTGGTCGGCACTTTCGTGCTGGTCCTCCTTGGCGACGGCGTTGTCGCCTGCACCACCCTCAAGAAGTCTAAAGGCTTCGGCGGAGGCTGGGCCGTTATCACCCTTGGCTGGGGTTTCGCAGTAATGTGCGGCGTGTTCATCGCCGGGCCTTATTCGGGCGCCCACCTCAATCCTGCCGTCACCCTTGGCCTAGCTGCAGCCGGCAAGTTCCTCTGGAGCGAAGTGTTGCCGTACTGCTGCGCGCAGATGATCGGTGGCCTGCTCGGCGCCGTTGCGGTGTACCTTTTCTATAAAGACCATTTCGACGCTACCGAAGAGCCCGACACCAAGCTTGGCGTATTCTGCACAATGCCTGCAGTGGATAACAAGTGGCGCAATTTCTTCTGCGAGACCCTCGCCACCTGGCTGCTGGTATTCGTGATTCTGGTGTTCGGCACCAACGAGAACGTGGTGCTCGGTATGGGCAGCCTCGGCGCATTCCCCGTCACCTGCCTCATTATGGCCATCGGCATGTCGCTCGGCGGCGCCACCGGTTACGCCATCAACCCTGCCCGCGACCTCGCTCCCCGTATCGCCCACGCTATCCTGCCCATTCGCGGCAAGCGCGACAGCGGCTGGGCCTACAGCTGGGTGCCGGTCTGCGGCCCGCTCCTCGGCGGCTGCCTCGCTGCCCTTTGCTTTGGGATAATGTACTAAGATGTTCAAGGTCTCGTTTCAGCTGCGAGACCTTGAACACCAAAACGGCTCCACAACGCACTCTACTGGCATTTTCCTGTTCAAGGTCTCAGACCATAAATTAGACCTTGAACGCCGGAGGGTCAGAAAAACAAAAAACTTCCGAAGAGATTCGGAAGTTTTTTTGTGGTGCTGGCGGGAGTTGAACCAGCGACACATGGATTTTCAGTCCATTGCTCTACCACCTGAGCTACAGCACCATTCCCCTTAGGGATTGCAAAGGTAGAAATATTTTAAGACTTTACAAATAAATTTTTATATTTTTGTCTTTGCGATGAATGAGAGCTGCTACATACAGGTGCTTGTTCCGCTCCGGCTGGAGTGGATACCCTGGTACCGTTCTCCGCAGCCCGTCGCCGAAGGCACGCGCGTGAGCGTGCGCTTCGCCCATCGCACATACACGGGAGTCGTTCTGCAATCTGCTGACAATCCCGGCATTGACAAGTCCAAGGTACAGGATATCATATCGGTTCAGGACGAACTGGCGCCCATTTCCCGCGAAGAGTTGGAGTTCTGGCGCTTCCTCTCCGACTATTATCTCTGTACGCCTGGTGAGGTTTACAAGGCAGCATACCCAGAGGGCAAGATACGCAGCGAGCAGACTGCGGCCAACATCCTGGAGCGGCTGCGTCAGCGGCTCGCAATACGCGAAGAAGCCCTAAGCAAAAAGCACAAGGACAGCGTGCGCGAGCGCCTGGAGGCCGAGCGCGACGACATAGCCCGCCAGATCGAGGCTCTCACTAAGTTGCCCGCAGAAGGGGGCGGAAAAAGCCGCCAAGCACCCGGCAAGCCCGTGCTCCTCATCGGCGGCAACCGCACCGAGGCATATATCGACCGCTGCAGAATCGCCATGGAGCAGGGTCTCAACGTCCTGGTGCTCACTCCGGAAATCGCTGCCGGCGAGCAGCTTACCAGACTGTTCGAAGAGGCCTTCCCCGGACGGGTACACAGCGTGAACTCGCATATCACGGAAGCCCGGCGCAGGCGCGTGGCGGAAGACGTGCGCCGCTTCGGCGGGCAGGTCGTCGTCGGCGCACGCAGCGCCATCTTCCTGCCCTTCAGCCGATTAGGACTCATCATCGTGGAGAACGAGCAGGACGTGTTCTTCAAGCAGGCAGAGCACGCCCCCCGCTACAACGCCCGCGACGCCGCAGTGATGCTCGCCCGCATCCACGGGGCGGACATCGTGCTCGGCACCCCCTCCCCTTCCCTCGAATCGTATTACAACGCCCTCACCGGCAAGTACATACAGCAAAGCACCGGCAGCGCGGCGCCGGAGATGACCATCATCAACATCAGCGCCGAGAAGAAAAAGAACGGAATGGTGGGCCCGCTGTCGCGCAAGCTCATCCAGGCCGTGCTCAAGTCCGGCGGCCCCGTGGCGCTCATCCGCGGCTGGGAGAAACCCGACGAACTGCAGGAACTTATAGCACAAGCACTTGAGGGCGTGCAGACTGACATCCTCACGCTCTCCCAGGCCCGCCTCACCGACCTCGGCAAGTACGCCATCGTCGCCGTTCTGCAGGCCGACGCCCTCTTCCCGGAAGAAGGATTCAGGTCCGACGAACGCGCAGTGCAGGCGCTGGCTATGCTGCGCGAGCAGTGCGGAGGTACTTTCCTGGTGCAGACTGCCAAGCCGGACCATCCTGTCTACAGCAACTTCGAGGCCATCTACCCGCACCTGCTGAAAGAGCGGGAGCAATTTGCACTGCCGCCATACACCCGCCTGATAGACACTGACTTCGGTGGGCACAAGGACCGTCTGGCGCTTGCCGCCGACAGGACCCTAAAACAAAAGAAACAAGCCTTGCGGGCCCGCGCTTCCGCCTTCGAAAAAGGAGGCCGCTCCCGTGTAACCATAGACGTAGATCCAATAGTATGAGAATCATCATTATCGGCGCCGGCCCCGGCGGTTACGAAACTGCGGCAGAAGCTGCGGCACGCGGAATTGAGGTTGTACTTATAAGCGAAGGCCCCCTCGGCGGCACCTGCCTCAACGAGGGATGCATCCCCACCAAGACCCTCTGCGCTATGGACGCACCCGACCAGGAGCGAAAGCGCGCGGTGATTGCGCAGCTGCAGGCCGGCATCTCGCAGCTCCTGCGCAACAAACTCATCACCCTGGTACAGGGGCGCGCCAGGTTGCTCGGCGGCTGCCGGGTAGAGGCCTGCGGCACCGAGTACGAGGGCGACGCCGTCATCATCGCCACCGGCTCCGTGAGCGCCAGCCTGCCTATCCCGGGAGCGGAATTGGCCATCGATTCGGCAGCAATGCTGGAGAAGGCCGATGTCCCGGCAAGGCTGTGCGTTATCGGCGGCGGCGTAATCGGTCTGGAGTTCGCATCCATCTACCGCAAGTTCGGCTCCGAGGTCACGGTGCTGGAGTACTGCCCCAACGTGCTGCCGCGCTTCGACGTGGACCTTGCCAAACGGCTCAAGGCAGCGCTGGCAAAACGCGGCATCGCGATCGAAACGGGAGCCCTCGTGACCGCCATCGAAGGCAACAAGGTGCTGTGGTCCAAGGGCGAAAAGGCCTGCGAGACCGAAGCCGACTGCATCCTTATGGCCGTCGGCCGCCGCCCGAACCTCAAGTCGCTCAACCTCGACGAGGCCGGAATCGAATACACCCCGCGCGGCATCGTAGTTAACGAGAATATGCAGACGAACGTGCCCGGAGTGTACGCCGTGGGCGACATCACCGGCGGAATGATGCTGGCGCACGTGGCATCAGCCCAGGGCCGCAGGGCGCTGGACCACATCTGCGGAATCAGCAACGGAATCGACTTCTCAGTAGTTCCGGCGGCCGTTTTCACCGTGCCCGAGGCCGCCACTGCAGGCAAGACCGAAGAAGAGTGCGAAGGTATTGAGACGATAATCGGGAAAGCCAACTACCGCGCCAACGGCAAGTCGGTTGCGACGGGCGAGACCGACGGCATCTGCAAGGTCATCGCCGACAAGGCCTCCGGCCGCATCCTCGGCGTCCACATCCTTGGCGCCCACGCCTCCGACCTCATCCACGAAGCCGCCGTTCTCATCGCCCTCCGCGCCACCGTCCACCAGGCCGGTGACATCATCCACGCACACCCCAGCATCTCCGAAGTCCTCCTCTCCGCCATCCGCTCCTGCAAGTAGCAGGACGGAAAGGGGCAAAGCGAATCAGAAGAAGCGGTACCGGACAGTCCAGCTGAAAGGTGCGGCAAAAGAGTTGTAGGGTTCCAGGCAGGCGACACGGTGGTTCGCCCAGAGGACGGTATGCGTAACAGGCACGTCGCCGCTGATTTCAATTCCCAGACCGCCGTCGCGCAGAGTCATCGAATACGGCATTCCGTGGCCTCCGGCCTCATGAATGTCGCCCATATACACCGACTCCCCTTCCGCCAGCTTACGCGAAAAACGCACTCCGGAAGCAGTCAGGGTCACGCTGTCGTATTCCGAGCGCCAGTGGCCTTCGGGGCGGAACGGGAAATCCATCTGCCGCTGCGGGCCCACAGCCATAAAGCCCATGGTCCAGAAATTATGGTTGTACACCTCCCCTTCGAGATGGGCTCCCAGGCTCGTAAGGGAGTGGCGTATCTCCATGCTGTCCGGGCCGGTCAGCACGACCTCCTTGCGATAGTCGTATATGCCCGGCATTACGTGGCGGAATCCTGCATGGTCCTGTCTGACTTCCATGGTCCAGCTGCCGGGGTTGGCCACTGAATAGAGACGGAAACGGTCGTATGGGGCGTCATCCGGACGGATCAGGAGTCCTACGCCCGGCTTAAGGAAACACTCCCCCGGGGAAGCGTCCTCGAAACCTATGGGCGAGAACTCCTCAGCGGGGCCGCAAACGGCATCGTGCATATAAGGATTATAGGCGGAAAACCAGCGCCCGGCGATTTCTACGCTCTTGAAGCTGATGCTGTCAAACACGCCCGAACGGTCGAAACGCGTTCCTCGGTAAAAACCGTCCAGCGGCTCATGGAGCACGGCTTTCAGCGTATCGTTTGATAGAAGCATCATATCAGAAAATACTTTCGAGTCCCTTGAACACGGCGCCTTCCGGCGCGGGAAGCACCCTTACGCCCGGCAGCTGCCGCGCCAGCGGCTCTATGAAAAGGTCCGCGGACTTGGATACCTGGCCGCCGAGCAGGATGACGGAAAGGCCCAGCGCGTCGGCCTCTTCCCTGAGCGCACCGCCAAGGAGCTCTCCAAGTTCGCTGAACACCTTAATCGCATTCGCGTCGCCTGCGAAAGCCAGCTGGGCTACTCCCTTTGCCGACTGGAGCGCGTCACCAGTAAGCTTAAGGTACGCGGTGATGATGCCCCTTGCGCTGATACGGTCTTCCAGAATCCCTCCGCCGCACGGACGGTCCCACAGGCCGCGCGCCGGGGAGCCCTTTTCGTTGCACTGAACCTCACCTTTTATGGCATACGAAAAGCCCAGGCCGGTTCCTATGGTAACCAGGGCGCAGTTGCAGCCCTGAAGGCCCAGCATCCTGACTGACCCGAGAAGGGGCGCATTCACGTCGTGCATGAAGCGGAAAGTGGGAGATTCTTCGCTGCGCTCAGAATGACAAGGAGAAGGATCAGAATGACAAAGGTCGGCGAAACGTTCGCCGTAAACAGCAGCATACTTATGTTTCATAAGGAAGATGCCGTTGCGGTAGTCGAACGGCCCGGGGATGGCCACTGCAACATCAGTGGCATCCCCTACAGCCTCTCTCAGCGCTGCGGCTATCTCCTCCCTGCTGCCGTTCGACCTGGCAGGAATCTGCCGTCCGTCCGCACATTTGATGAAGGTCCCGCCTACGTCAAGCAGGGTCGTTTTCGTAGCCATCCCTCAGGCAGGTCTTGTGGACGCGGATGGGCTCCTTGCCCAGATTCTCAATCACGTACTTGCCCATAGACGCAGGCACGCAGGCAATCTCCATAAAGTCCAGGTCGAAATACCTCTCCGGATGCTCCACGCTGCGTATCCTCACGTGGTCGCCATCGACGAGCGTGAGCACGTGGAACTTCTCGCCGCGGGTATCCTGCTCGCACTGCTTCTCAAATTCCAGTCGGCGCAGGGAGATGTACATCTGCAGATTCTCGCCGAGGATGTACTCCTGCCACCCATTGCCTTCGCAGTCGAGCCGGGGCTTCTGCACGATGTATTCCGGGCTTTCCGGGTCGTGGATCACGCTGTGGCGGCGGTCCTGGCGGACATTCAGCTCGCCCAGGTGCGTATGTATCGGCCGCTGCTTGCCATCGAAGTCGAGCCGCAGGTAGTCGTACATCTTATAGGTATAGGAGCCGATGGTGAGCGAGCCGATTTCCAGGATGACCTGGTTGCGGCCGCTGGAATGGATAGTACCGGCGGGCAGCATCACCTGCAGGCCGGGGACCGACTCTTCGTAGCTGACGTACTTCATATAGTCGCAGGGGTCGTGCTGCGTATCTGCAGCCTCGATCTCGCGGAAGAACGCCGGGATGTCGGCGTCGTCGCGGAAGCCGATGAATGTCTTGGCCTCGTGGCCCGTGATTACCACATAGTAACTCTCGTCCTGACGGCCGAACTCGTTGTAGTTCTCCACGTTGAACTTGCCGCCGGAATGGCACTGGATGCTCATGTTGCCGGTGGAATGGTAGCTGTCGTCCCAGTTGAAACGGATGGGGAAATAGCCCTTGTACTTGCGTACGCACTTATCGCCCATCAGGCTGATTCCCTCCTTGTGCACGAAGGAGCAGTAGTTGATGTCCAGCAATTCCGTGCCCGCCTGCACCTGTACGCTCACCTCCATAGGGATGAAGTCGAACACCCAGGCGGCGTTGCGCATCTTCTCGGGCAGGTTGCGGAGTTTCTTCATATAAGACCCGCCCCAGACGCCTTCGAGATAGCAGGGCTTGGCGCGGAAGGGATACTTAACCAGGGTGGAGCAGATGTCGGAGAAGGCCTCGAAAGGCATCATCTGAAGATTCGCGCGGTCGTTGTCGAGGACGTACCAGTCCAGCGCGCCCTCAGCAAACAGTTCCTTGCGCAGCTGCACGGCGTTCTCGAAATCGCAGTAATAGCAGCGGCGAATCGTCCTGTTGATGATGCCGGTGTGCTTCTTGCCGATGTTGGCGTACTCCCCTGCCCTGATGCGCAGCATACAGTTCATAGGGGTGATGTCGAACCAGCATTTCACGTCATAGATGGGCCTGAATTCCTTAATGAGGCAGCCGTAGCCGTACACGACCACCAGCGTCCCGGGGGCCTTGAGAGCGGGAATCTCTTTCTTGAACGCCTCAACTTTAGCATCATCCATCAGGCCGATGTATCCGCCGTGATAGACCTTGCCGTAGAGGAGCGTGGGGTCGATTTTCTTGTCCCAAATGAGGAGCGGATCGATGATGGCGTCGATTTCTTCCCCGCTCTTGAAAGTGCGCGCGGCAGAATCGACGAACTCGGCCTTGAGGCCAAGCAGGTCGCATTCGCGCGAAATAAGACTCACGAAAAGGTCCCATTTGACAGACGTATAGCCGTCCAGGGCCACTATTGCGCCTTCTGCGCGCACTTTGTCTGCGAGGCCCTTCACGAAGGACTTGGCCACTTGCGGGGTGCCGCCGGCGACTATGGATTCAACTGTTTTGCTGCTAAGTTCCGGACGGTTCACGGCCTTCTTGTCGTGAAACGGATATGGATTATACATAAAACTCATAACACAACTCTATTTAGATTCTTCGCTTCGCTCAGAATGACAGCTCTGTCATCCCGAGGAGCGAAGCGACGAAGGATCTGTTAAATACTATAATATTCGAAGTCCATAATGCCGGCGAGGGCCTCAAGCTGGGGGCGCCAGTCGCCGTCGACTATGGCGTAATGCTGGGTGGCGCCGATGCGCAGGACCTGTTCCCACAGCTCCTTGGCAGGGACAACCGGTTTGAAGATGGTGTGGCTGTACGTTGCCAGGAGGTGCTTCTTCGAGCTCTGAGGCGTGTCTTTCTCGCTAAGGCTCTCGGCCATAAAGGTAATGAGCTTATACTTGCCGTCCTGCTCGTATAGGCCGGCGACAGTCTTCATACCCGGGCTGAAGCGGTACCAGGCGAACGGGGCTCCGGCGTACTTCCAGCTGGTCTTTGCAAAGCGCACGTCGCGGGAAATGATGACGTTGTCCTGCCAGGCCGGGTCGTTATGGTCGTTGGGGCCCGCGTGACCTCCGGCGAAGGTGCCGAAATCATCCTCGATATGGAACGGCTCGATAAAGTTGACATTCTTGCCGCTCAGGAGCTTCAGCATATAAGTAATAAGGCCTGCCCCGATGTCGGCCTCCGGCACCAGCACGCTGACGTTCTCGTTAAACCACTGCGGATAGAAGCCCGCACGGCATCCGGCGGTGCGGAAAGTGGCCTGGTCGATATCGTTGTAAACATAGCAGTCAACATCATTCTTCTCCGCGAGCTTCTTGATGCCGAGAGTAGCCTTTACACAACCGATGAACTTGTCGTACTCCACGTCATCCATCATCTTGTACTTTGAAGTGAGTTCATCTGCGTAGGCCTTCACTTCCTCATCCGTAAGATTCTCAATCTCAGCACCATAGTCGCTGTACGGCAGATAATGGATTTCCGGGCCGAGCTTGGTGAAGAGGTCGTAGTTGTCGATGTAGGTGCTCCACATCGCCTCGTTCATATTGGCCATCAGGCCCACGTTGGAATGGCGCAGGATGCTGCGCACACGCGCCGCCTGTGCAAACACCCGGACCTTCTCAGTTATCTGCTCGCGCGTGCCCATAACGGTCTTAACGTTCCTGCGCCCCGTGCGCACTACGTCGCCGGAGCCTTCAAGCGAACCGACCAGGGTGCCGGCGCAGAGGTAATCCACGAAATCATCCTCATCCAGCGTGGTCTCAAAGGTCATACGTGGTTTGGCCACGTTGCAGAAGAGAATCGGCATCTCGGGGCAGTCGCGCAGGAACCTTATCCAGGCGAAATCCTCGCTCCAGGAAAGGAACTCGGCGTACACGAAATCGACGTCCTGCGCGAAGAACAACTTGAGGGCCTTCTCGGCATCCTCCCTTTCATAGACGATTCCCGGATCCACCAGGTCGAGGAAATCCATAGTGGCCTTGATGTCCTTCACGACCTCGGCCTTGCGCTCACCGTAGGTGCCGCGCTTGGGGCCGGAGAGATTCTTGAATCGGGGCGACGCTATCAGCAGCAGACCCGCCCTCGGTTTACGGAGTTTAGCTTTTGCTTCCATTATTGTGATACGATTTTCTTATGGTCATTGTTATAATGCTTGAAACTCACCCACAGGCAGGCCAGACCGCAGAGCAGCCAGATGACTCCCAGTATAGGGAAAGTGGCGTTCAGGCTGCCGGTGGCCTCCTTAATGAGAGCGAGGATATAAGGCGCCGTGGCTCCAACCGCAAAGCCGGTCATAATCATTGCGCTCGAGCAGGAGGCGTGAAGATGGTCGGGGGTTACATCGTAGAGCGCCGCGTAGATGTTGGCGTCGAAAAAGGCGCGGAAGAAACCCCATCCGGCAAAGCAGAAATACAGCACCCAGACCGACTTGGCCGTGCCCATAAAGGGCAGGAACAGCGCACCCAGGATGAGGCCGGCGCCCTGGATAATCATACGTTTCTTGGGATCCTTTGCGGCCCACTTGTCGCTCAGTGTACCCGCCAGAAGCACGCCTCCGAAGGCAGCCACATAGGTCCAAAGCATAGAATGCAGGCCCGCTTGTGCGCCAGTCTGGCCAAAGTTCTCCTGCAGGAAGGTAGGCACCCAGGTCATATATCCCGTAATTACGAAGATGAATCCGCAGAAACCTATCGTAACCATAAGTGCCGTGGGCGTAGTGAACACGGTCTTGAATCCGTCCCATATCCTGGGCTTGTCAGCAGCGGCCGGGCGCGGCAGGTCTTTCAGGCGCAGGGCCATCACAACGGCCCAGAGCACTCCGGCGCCACCGAAGATATAGAAGGCGTACTGCCATCCGAGATGGTCACCAATATAGCCCGCAAGCCAGCCTGCAAGGATAACGCCGACGTAGTAAGACGTCTGGTGAATGGACATCGCCCTCGCCCTCGTATCTGTATGATACTGACCGAGCAGCGAATAGTTGGCAGGCCCGAAGAAAGCCTCTCCGCCGCCGGTGGCGACGGACCGGGTAAGGATAAGCAGGAACACTCCGTTGGCAAGGCCGGTGAACATAGTGGCGATACTCCAGAACAGGATGCTGAGGGTGCATACCCACTTGCGGCTGAACTTGTCTCCGAACCAGCCGCCTATGGGCACCATAACTGCGTAGAACAGGTTGAAGAATACCGCGATAAGACTGACCGACGTGTCGGTGAGGGAAAGGCTGTCGCGAATCAGGGGCAGGACCGAGTTGAATACCTGACGGTCTCCCTGGTTGAGCAGGTATGCCACCCAAAGGAGCAGCAGCACTTCCCATTTGTACCATTTAGATGCGTTTTTCATAACTCTCCCAACTTTGGTGTACTGTGGTGTGGTGCAAATTTCACTTTTTTTTTGTATATTTGCAAGAAAGTGATTACTTTTCTGCTTGTCACGAACAAAAGTTATGAACCTGCAACTGGACCTCAACAGCAAGACCCCCATATATAAGCAACTGGTCAGCCAGATTGAAAAGGCACTGCGCGACGGCGAACTCAAGCCCGGCGAGCTACTGCCGTCTATGAACGACATCGCCGCCGAGCACGGCATCTCCCGGGAAACCGCCAAGAAGGCCTACGGTATCCTGACGGAAAAAGGCATAGTCCTGCCGAAGCAGGGCAAGGGGTTCTATGCAGCGGACAGTAACTCAGGCCGGCGCCCGCAGGTACTGGTAATCTTCGACAAATTCTCAGTTTACAAGCAGATACTGTTCAACTCATTCGCCGGGGAACTTAACGGAGTCGCCGAGGTAACGATTCTGAATCACGACCAGAACATAGACCTGCTGCAATATTATCTGGACAAGAATCTGGACAGCTACGACTACTATGTGATAGCGCCCCACTTCCCGCTTGATGCTGCTACGCAGGAACGGGTGGTAAAGCAGTTCGCACGCATCCCGAACCGCAAACTGATTATGCTGGACCGCCTGCTGCCGGACTATCCGGGCAACTACGGCGCCGTGTATCAGGACTTCGAAAACGATATTTACGACGGCCTCGTGCAGGGGCTGAACGGGCGCTTCGAGGGGTCGCGGCTCAGGGTGATTACCCTACCCGCCTCTCTTTACGGCCCACAGATCTCAAGAGGCATAAAAGAATTCTGCCAGGATTACGACGTTCCCGTGGAATTCCTGTCATCGGCGCCGGCCAGGATCAATGCGGGCGACACCTTCCTGGTGCTGAACTCCCAGCTCGACGCCGGACTGGTCGATCTTGCCCGGAATATCCAGGCCTGCGGCCTTCAGATCGGCAAGGACGTGCGCATAATATCCTATAACGAGTCGGATATGAACGAACTGGTCCTGGGCGGCCTTACCACCGTATCTGCCGATTTCAAGGAGATGGGATGCATTGCGGCAAGGATGATACTGGACAAACAACCAGCCAAGGTACACTGTCCGTTCCGAATGTACAGGCGCAATTCGTATTAATTTAGTCGAAGATATGAATAATATGCGTATCTTCGTAGAATATGAGAAGATTATCCATTCACGCCGTCCTGTGGCTCCTATGCGCCGCGTCTGCAATTCTGATGAGCATCCCCTGGCTCGTGCCGCACTGCGGCCTGCTGATGCTGGTAGCGCTGGTGCCGCTGCTGACGGCCGAATATATCGCCACGGGCGCCGTTATCAAGCGCTTCTGGTACTGGCACTACCCCACCTTCGTGCTTTGGAACGCCCTCACGACCTTCTGGGTATGCAACGCCACTGTGGGCGGAGGCATCTTTGCCGTGATGGCGAACGCCCTGCAGATGTCGCTCATCTTCGGGCTGTTCCGCTTCAGCAGGAAGCGCTTCAAGGGCGTGCTGCCGTACATACTCCTTGCGGCGGCGTGGATTGCCTGGGAGCGATGGTACTTCACCAGCGCCGAGATTTCCTGGCCGTGGCTGGCGTTCGGCAACGCATTCGCAACGAATATCAAGGACATACAGTGGTATAGCGTGACTGGCACCCTGGGCGGTTCGCTCTGGGTTTGGTGCGCCAACCTCGGTGTGTTCGGGCTCATCATCACCCTGGCTAAAGGCCGCTGGAATGATCTCACCGCCTGGGCGCGCGGAGCCATCGTCGCCGGCCTGGTGCTGGTTCTGGCAGGGCCACCTCTTTGCTCCGCCATTATGTACAACAGCTACGAGGAGCGCTCCGAGGGCTCGGTGGACTTGCTTATCGGCCAGCCCAACCTCGACCCGTACAAGAAGTTCGGCAGTATGCGGCAGTCGGAGCAGAACGAGTTGCTTCTCGGGCTGATGGCGCCGGAACTGGAGCAACGGCCGGCCGACCTGCTGCTGGCGCCGGAGACATTCACCTCCGACATCATCCTGAACGACATCCAGATGTCTCCCAGCGTAAGCCGCTATAAGGCGTTCCTGCGGGAGCATCCCGGCAGCGACTTCCTGTTCGGCGCCAGCACCAACGACATTTACCTCACCCGCTCAGCCCCCGGGTTGCTCTGCTACCCCTACGGCAGCGGCTGGCGCGTTCCGCACAACAGCGCTGTGATGCTGCAGGCCGACGGTAGCACGGAGGTCTTCCACAAGAGCAAACTGGTGGTGGGCACCGAGCTCACCCCGTATCCTAAAGTATTCGTGCCTATTGACAAGTGGCTATCCGGCCTGATGGGCGTTACCGCGTTGATGGCCAGGGACGTGGGGCAGGAAGAGATATCCCTCCTGCACCTCTCCGACGGCACCCCTCTGGGCTGCGCCGTGTGCTACGAATCGGTGTACGGGGATTATTGCACGGGGTACGTCAAGAAGGGCGCCCGCTTTATGACCGTCATCACCAACGACTCGTGGTGGGGCAACACCCCCGGATACCGCCAGCACCTTAGCTACAGCTGCCTGCGGGCGCTGGAACTCAGACGTGACCTGGCCCGATGCGGCAACAGCGGCATCAGCTGTTTCATCAACCAGAAGGGCGAGATTCTGCAGCAGGGGCCCTGGTGGGAGGAGGCTGTGATGCGGGGAAGCGTTAACCTGAATTCCGAGGAATCCTTCTTCGTCCGCCACGGGGATATCGTGGGCCGGGCTTGTGTGCTGATATTTCTGCTTATGCTGGCTCTCCTGCTCGCGCGCTTGTTGCCGGGGCGGAAATAGTTTCGTATCTTTGCAGACTGTATGCTTGTCGAACTGATTAAGGCCCTCCTTATAGGTATTATCGCATCAGCCCCTCCGGGGCCGGTGTGGATGCTCGTGCTGCAGAAGACTTTCTGCCACGGGCGCCAGGGAGGATTCGCCGCCGGTGCAGGTTCGGCAGTGGTGGATACGCTCTTTGCGGTGGCAAGCCTGCTGGCATTTATGTATGTGCAGGATTTTATGCAGGCCCATATAATCTGGATCCTGATTATCGGCGGGCTCTTGGTAAGCGGAGTCGGATTGGTGATGCTGCGCCGCAAGCCGATGAAAAACAAGACCCTGGAAGACACCACAAAGACAAAGGCCGCACAGTTCGCCCTGCAGGCAGCCGGCTGCGTGATTGCAAATCCGGGCGCGCTGGCCTTTATGTTCGCCCTGGTGGCCCTGTTCCGGCTCGACATAGGATCGGCCGTCAGCCCTACCTGGGCTATCGTGCTCTTCATCTTCCTGGGAGCCCTGCTCTGGTGGTTCAGCTTTACATACATCGCCGACAAGATGCGTAATAATTTCAACGTCAAAACTATAAACCGTGTGAACAAATTTGCCGGATACGCCGTACTGGCGTTCGGCGCCGTGCTGTTCATACGCGGAATCCTCCTGATATGAAGAAGAAAAGAGTCTCATCCGGCAACTGGATTGTCCGGAACCTTCTGCTTGGAGCACTGTTCGTGATTCTGGTAATCGTTGCCGCCAGCATCTTCCTTTCAATACGCACCCGCCACGGCAAGGAGATTTCGGTGCCTGATCTCTCCGGCCTATCGGTAAGCGAAGCCGCTTTCACGGCCCACGCTGCCAAACTCAACGTGGTGGTGAGCGATTCCGTGTTTATGAGGCGGCTCCCGAGGGGCGCAGTGGTCAGCCAGCTCCCCCGCGCCGGCGCCAAGGTCAAGCCCGGCAGAAAGATAGCCCTTACCGTCAATTCCCAGGTGCCCAAGAAGGTCACGATGCCCAATCTTATACACGTGTCGCTGCGGCAGGCCAAGGCGGAGCTCTCCTCCAAGGGCCTGGTGCTCGGAAGGCTCATTTATGTAAGCGACATCGCCACCAACAACGTGCTGCGCCAGCAGTTCCGCGGGCGCGACATCGAGCCCGGCAAGCAGCTCTACAGCGGTTCCGCAATCGACCTGGTGCTGGGCCTCAACGGCACCGACGCTATGACCTACGTACCCAATCTCCACGGCTTCAAGTATCTCAGCGCCGTGGACGCCATACACGACAACTCATTGAACGTCAGCGCAGTAATCTTCGACAAGGAAGTCCGCACCTACGCCGACTCCATAGCCGCCACCGTATATTCCCAGAGGCCTGCGGCAACCGGCAACCCCGTCGTGATGGGCAGCCCCGTAACCATTTACCTCAAGCTCGATGCAGACGATTCCGGACAATGAGCCCGAGTTCCTCGACGAGGAACAGGAGATGTTCGAACACTTCCGGCTGGAGGTAGATCCCGGCCAGGAGCCGCTGCGCATCGATAAATGGATGACGGCGCATATGGAGCACACCTCCAGGCACCGCGTGCAGTGCGCCATCCGCGAAGGCTTCGTGCAGGTCGGAGACAAGACCATCAAGGCCAACTACATAGTGCGCCCCGGCGACGTCGTGCGCTTCGTGATGCCGTACAGGCGCCGCGGAGTGGAAATCATCCCGCAGAAGATAGATCTGGACATCGTTTACGAAGACGACGATGTGCTGGTGCTCAACAAGCCTGCCGGTATGGTGGTACACCCCGGCCACGGCCACTACGAGAGCACTTTGGTCAATGCTCTCGCCTATCATCTTGGCATCTCCCAGGGGCCCGACGGCGAAGACGAGCGGATGGGCGTACTGGTTCACCGTATCGACAAGGATACCAGCGGTTTGCTGGCGGTTGCCAAGAATGACGACGCCCAGCTTAACCTGGCCCGCCAGTTCTTCGACCACAGCATCGAGCGGCGATATGTGGCAATCGTCTGGGGCGACCTGAAGGAGGAAGAGGGCACGGTTGACGCGAACCTGATGCGCGACCCCTCCGACCGCCTGCGCTTCTGCACTACGGCAGACCCCGAGAAGGGTAAGCGCGCGGTGACCCACTGGCGCGTGCTGGAGCGGCTCGGCTACGTCACGCTGGTGGAATGCCGGCTTGAGACCGGCCGCACGCACCAGATCCGCGTGCATATGAGCAGCATCGGCCACCCCATCTTCGGCGACGAGCGCTACGGCGGCACGGAGATACGCCAGGGTACGATTTACGCCAAGTACAAGCAGTTCATCCACAACTGCTTCGAGATCTGCCCGCGCCAGGCCCTTCACGCCAAGACCCTTGGCTTCGTCCACCCGCGCACCCACAAGATGCTCCGCTTCGACTCCGAGATTCCGGCCGATATGACCGCCCTCCTCGCCAAATGGCGCTCCTACCTCGCCAAGAGCTAAGCGGAATCGCAACCCATCCCTGCTGACCGCCTGAATCATTCCCCCTCCACGAGTCTGCACCCCCCGCCCCCCCCCGCCTCCCCGTTTTTCGCAACTCCCTCACTCTCAACTACTTCCGTATCTCCTATGCGCATTTTTAGAGGCCACTGAAAAACCCCTCTGAAT
>DBYB01000067.1:5140-26145 GCA_002309995.1 Bacteroidales bacterium UBA1197 | reverse complement strand
AGTCGATTCTTATGTGATGATGCATGCGCTCATCGGCCAGAATCACCTGCTGCAGGAACTCCGTGCCCGTCCCCGCTATATTCAGGATGAAGAATGGGCCGAATTGGAACGGATGTTCCGGAATTCATCCGACCTTACGCCCGAATCTCTCCGTCAGGCGCATCCAGGCCTGACAAAAGGCGATATCCGCACCTACATTCTCTCACACCTGCAATTCTCCGTATCCGATCAGGCCGTCCTCCTGGGAATCTCACCCGCCTCCGTCACCAAAGCCCGCCAGCGGCTCAAGGCAAAAACACAAGCGTAACCCGAATTACAGGACATTCCTATATAACAAAGAATCACTCGATCACGAAACTCCTGGGATAATAATCGCTGTAGAACCGGCCATCGGTGGCGGTGAATTTCAGGACGCAATAGTTGGGATCGGTTACGCCGCCAGGGTAGTATTCTTCATCTCCCTCGCGCCAAATCATCTCCTTCGAGGCGGCATCGGTCAGCACTTCCATCGTGCCGCGCAGCATCATACCCTTGAACCCATCGGCATCACAGAAATAGATGCTGGCCTTGGGGTTAGCCTTGTAATGGGCTACGCGCAGGGAGAAGGTATTGGTGGTGAAATAGAACACTCTGATGCCCTCGCGGACGCGCGGCGACAGCATCGCCTTGGTGCAGGGATAGCCCTCTGCATCCAACGACGAAATGAAGGCAATGGGTAACGTGTCGGCCATCCTGGCAATCAAGTCTTTCACGCCCGCCAGAGCCGGATTCTCCGGCACCGCATCCGAAACTGTCAATTCCTTGCGCCAACGTTTCAGATGNNATCTTCATCTGGCCGATGTATTCTTCTTTGGTAATTGGTTGCGGCAGCCCTTTGTTCACCTCGTCCACGAACTGGGCGCAGTGCTCGATCATTTCATCCATCGTACATTCCTGCAGGAACTTCCCGTCCTTGTAGCAGTACATACAATACTCTTCGTTTTTGCTACCGTCGACATTTGTGCCCAGCACCTCCGGGCTCAGCGGCATTCCGCAGCTCTGGCAAAATTTCATTTCCATATTATCTATCGTTTTATTTCCAATCTCAGCACCCTCATCGGGCGGTCGGAGCCGGCTAGGGATTCATCGACACAGATTTCGCCGGTGGGAACGAAGCCGCACTTCGGCATCACCGCCGCGCCACGCTCGCAGTCGTATCCTATTTGTTTCCATTAGTCTTCGTAACCTGATTGTCCCGGCAGCCGAAGAATGCCTCATATCACTTCTATGTAGAAACTCACGGGCCGGAAGCCGTCGTTGCAGCTGATCATAGCGCTCTGTGGATTCTTCATCCAACCGTCGTAGAAGTTGCCCTCGCCGCGGGCCAGGGCCTCGACGAACTCCCGCATCGACCCCCAGGCGGAAGGGCACATTCCTTCAGGGCACTTGCCGTCTACCGAAATCCACTCCTGCCCCTCCAGCACATCGCAAGTATGCTCTATCGGGTTCTCATATTTCGCCATCAAATCCGGATACGATGCCTTCCGGACAGCCTTGATTCTAACTTTCATTATGCAAAGATAAGTCGCTGCCGGCAATTCCCAAGTGTTTTTTAAAAGGATTTCGTCTTTTTTCTTATCTTTGTCAAAACTCATTGCCATGCAGATCCTCCAATCTCCCATTTCAAGGGCAGAACTCCGTACGCTCGCAGTCAATACTTTCGGCGACATGATAAAATGCGTAGCCGATGTCAGACTTGGGCTTTTGGCCATTGATGCGGACCTGCATGCCGACCTGGAGCAAATGCTGCTCAAAAATGGTTCTGCGCAAGAAGACCTTTGGGGATTCAACCTCTGGGTTGAGGAGCACGGTGATGATTTCATTGAGTTCGACTCCCTCATCAATATCCGGTCCTGGCAAGGTAATCCTTCGCGGGATGTCCTGAACCCGGAGGTCAGGGCTACTATCCAAAAGATTGTTGAACAATTCATTATAGAATAAATGCAGCACTCTTCCCTGGAAAACGGCCGTTGGGCCGAACTATCATTTCCGCAGCAGATGGCCAACATAGGCAGCGAGACCTCCCGTGTGTACAGGTCCCTGGCTGCCGGTAAGGAAGCCCGGGCGGAGAGTGCCTTTGTCCGATTCCAGGAACTGATTGACCTGACCATCCGACTGGGCCGTTTGAATGAGCCTCTCACGGCACGCAGCGCTATGTGGGAAGAGCTTTGCCGCTTCCGGGAACTGTTCTGTGGCGCCTTCCTGTCCCGCGACCTCGCTGAACTAGCCTCACTGAACAAGTATCTGGACCAGTTCGCACTCATCCGATAGAAAACTAAAAACCATCCATATGAAAAAAATATTGATATCCGCACTTATAGTTCTGGCGACGATTAGCATGGGCGCGCAGAACAACGGAAAAACGCAGAAACAGGCCCAATCAAGCCAAACCACTTCCGTGCAGCAGAAATCCGGCAAGAGCAAGGATTCCGCCGCCAGGGACGCCAAGGCCGCCAGGGACGCCAAGGACGCCAAGGACGCCAAGGACAAGAAAGACAACGACAAGAAGCAAGAGGAGGAGAATAACGAAGACTTCTACAGCAAGCTGCGCTTCGGGGCGACCGGCGGAATGGGTTTATATCTGGGCCGCCCGGCGATGTTCCAGATCAGGGGCGGCGTGGATGCCAGGATGCCTTTCATCCTGCCTCACGCATACCTGATGGCCGGCAGCCGCCTGAGCCTGCGCGGATGCAGCCCCGTGCCGTTCGAAAAGCTGAGGACCCTGTATCTTGAGGTTCCCGTAAGACTCGGGTACACCCTTCCGCTTGACGACAATCTCGCCTTCTTCGTTGAGGCCGGCCCGTATCTGGACGTGAGACTCATTCGCTTCAAGAAGCACGACACCTCGTGCGCCCGCTTCCTCGACCTCGGTCTCGGGGGCGACGCCGGCCTTGAACTCGGCCACAAGTTCCGTTTCTCCCTGGGGCTCGACTTCGGGTTCATCCCGCCCTGCACCGGCGAGCACGCACACAACAACGGAATCTGGCTTTCCGGCGCCTACCTGTTCTAGCAGCAGATATTATTCAGAGTATCCGGGATTTTGCTCCAGAGATGGGGCAAGGTCCCGGATATCTGCCGGTATGGGGAAGATATCTGTATAGCGGGATGTCGCCTCGCCCGTGAGCAATTACCCCCTCCATTGATTGCAATAAGCTAAATAATAGTTATCTTTGCTGACTTTATTATAACCGATCAATATGAAGAAACTTGCAATTGTTGTATGGTCACTCGCGGTCCTGGCCGCCGCTTCCTGCTCGCAGGAGCAGACGGACGCCGGGCGCCTGGTGCAGAATTACGCCTGCGTGACCATTCCGGCGCCGGACCTTACCGGCATTACCGACAACGGTAAAGAAGTCCTCAGACTGTACCGTATGGCCGCCGACGAGGTGGACAAAATCTACTGGGAGCAGTACTACGGCAACGGAGAATCCTTCCTGGGTTCCCTCACCGACCCGTCAGAGAAACTCTATGCAGAAATAAACTACGGCCCCTGGGACCGCATCGACGGGAAGCCCTTCCTGAAGGGATACGGCCTCAAGCCCGCCGGCGCCGGTTTCTATCCGGCAGATATGACTCCTGAGGAATACCTCGCCTGGAACAATCCCGAAAAGAGCAGCCCCTACACGCTCATCCGCCGGGCCGCCGACGGCAGCCTCAAGACCGTCTGGTACCACGACGCGTTCGCCCAGCAGATCGGCAAGATTGAGGAATACCTGACGCGTGCCGCCGACGTCACCATCAAGGAAAGCGTACGGCACTACCTGCTCAATATGATTGATGGTCTCAAGACTGATGACTACTACGAGAGCAACAAGGCCTGGCTGGAGATGAACGACAGCAAGATGGACCTGGTAATCGGACCCATCGAGGCTGCTGACGACGGCCTCTACGGCACCAAGGCCTCCTACGGCGCTTACGTGCTGTTGAAGAACCTCCAGCGCACCGAGGAGCTGAACGCCCTCTCCGCCCGTATGCCCGAGTATCAGAAGATGCTCCCCGGCGATGCCGCCAACCACGAATTCGTCCCCGGAGCCGAGTCCGACATCTTCTCCTGCAACGTACTGTACTGCAGCGGCTACACCAACGCCGGCTACAAGGTCATCGGCATCAACTTCCCCTATGATGCCAAGGCACAGCAGGAACTGGGCACCCGCACCATCATCTTCGACAACGTCATCCGCGAGAAGTTCAACCGCACCGTCCACCCGGTCGGCAGCGCCCTGCTGGAATCGACATATCAGCCCCACGTGGACGCCAGCGCCTTCTACTGGCTCATCGTGTTCCGCGAGATCGCAAAGGGCCTGGGCGTTAAGGAGACCATCAACGGGATGGGCACCGTGGCCGAAGCGCTCGGCAACGAAGCGCTCACGCTCGAGAAAGCCAAGTCCAACGTGCTGGGCGCCTGGCTCTGCGCGCAGGAAGCCGAAGACTACAACATCTCCGCCCTCTTCCAGAAGGAAGACGTGCTCACCACCTTCGTCACCAACACCATCCGCTCCACCCGCTTCGGAGCGGCCGACCCTACCGGCATCGCCAATATCGTCGTCTATAACTACCTGCTTGAGAACAAGGCCATCGTATGGAACGCCTCCGGCCGTTACAGCATCGACTACGACAAGACCTGGCAGGCGCTGGAGGCCATCGGCGCAGAGATTCTCCGCATCCAGGCCCACGGCGACATCAACGCCGCCCACGCGCTCATAGCCAAATACGGCGTGGCCGGCCCTGAGAGCCTCTCCGACAAGCGCGTCCTCGAGAGCGCCGGAATCCCCGTGGACATCCGTTTCAATTATGAATAATCTCTAACGCAACAGATACTATGTTCAAGAATTTCACAGGTTTCAATCTGGTTGAACAGATGCACAGGTTGCGTCAGAGCAACAGGTTCAACCCCAATATACTTAAGAAGAAAAGCTTCGGCCTCATATTCGTCGCCATCATAGTCCTCGTGCTATGGTTCCTGCCCACCGAAAACTTCGGTATCGACGGCCTCACCCAGGTACAGCAGAGGATTATCGCCATATTCGTCTATGCCACGCTGATGTGGGTGTTCGAGCTGGTGCCCGCCTGGGCTACGTCGGTCAGCATAATGGTCCTCCTGCTGCTGTTCGCATCCGACTCCGGCATCAAGTGGATTTGCAATCCGTCCGAAGTCGGACAACTCCTCGGCTACAAGCAGGTGATGGCCAGTTTTGCCGACCCGGTGATAATGCTCTTCATAGGCGGCTTCGTCCTGGCAATTGCAACTACCAAGATAGGGCTTGACGTACATCTGGCCCGAGTTCTCCTCACCCCGTTCGGCAAGAAGAGCGAGAACATCCTGCTGGGCTTTATGCTCGTTACGGCCCTGTTCTCTATGTTCATCAGCAACACGGCCACCACGGCTATGATGCTCACATTCCTCACTCCGGTGTTCAAGCAGCTGCCGGAAGGCGGCAAAGGCCGCATTGCAATGGCGCTGAGCGTCCCCATCGCCGCCAACCTGGGCGGAATGGGAACCCCTATCGGCACTCCCCCGAACACCATCGCCCTGAAGTACCTCAACGACCCCGAGGGCCTCAACCTCGGCATCGGCTTCGGCCAGTGGATGATATTCATGGTGCCGCTCGTAATCATAATGATCCTGATTGCCTGGATGCTCCTGAAGAAGTTCTTCCCCTTCACCCAGAAGACCATCGAGCTCAAGATTGACGGCGAGATGAAGAAGGACCGCAAGAGCACCATCGTCATCATCACGATGGTCATTACCATCCTCCTGTGGATGATGGATGCTCTCACCGGCATCAACACTTATACCGTTGCGCTGATTCCCTTCGCCGTCTTCGCCATGGCAGGAATCATCAGCAAATACGACCTCGAAGAAATCAACTGGTCCGTCATCTGGATGGTCGCCGGCGGCTTCGCCCTGGGTTACGCGATGAACGGCTCCGGACTTGCGGCCCTCGTAGTCCGCGCCATTCCTTTCGGCGAATTCTCTCCGATTCTGATTCTCATCCTCTCCGGCCTGCTGTGCTACGGTCTCTCCAACCTGATTTCGCACTCAGCCACGGCCGCCCTGCTGATGCCCATCCTGGTGGTGGTCTGCACGGCTATGGGCGATAAGCTCGCCGCCATCGGAGGCACCTCCACCATACTTATCGGTGTGGCTATCGCCTCCAGCAGCGCTATGATCCTGCCCATCTCCACTCCGCCGAATGCACTGGCATACGCCACCAACCTCATCCAGCAGAAGGATATGGCCCGTATGGGTATCATCATCGGCTTCATCAGCATCATCCTCGGATACCTGGTGCTCTTCGCCGCCGGTTCCTTACATATCGTCTAAATAAAATGCACGCTATAATGAAAAAGTATCTCATTCCGGCCACCCTGGCATTGCTCACGGTGGTTTCCTGCAACGAAACCAAATCACCGTTTGCCCGCAGCGTGGCAGACTATGCCGAGGTGACCATCGCGGCACCCGACCTGAGCGACATCACCGACAACGGCAAGGAAGTGCTCAACCTATACCGCTTCGCAGCCGACGAAGTGGACGCCCTCTACTGGGAGCAGTACTTCGGAGACAAGCAGGCTTTGCTTGACGGCATCTCCGACCCCGTGCAGAAGACCTTCGCGGAAATCAACTACGGCCCCTGGGACCGCAGCACAGGCAAATCGTTCGTGGAGGGTTACGCAGACGCCCTTCCCGGCGCGGGCTTCTACCCTGCCGATATGACGAAGGAAGAGTTCGACGCCTGGGACAATCCCGCCAAGAACAGCCCCTACACCCTCGTGCGCCGCGCCGACGACGGTTCCCTGCAGGCAGTCTGGTACCACGACGCTTACAAGGAGCATATCGACAAGATCGGCAACTACCTGAAGGCCGCAGCCGACATCACCATCAAGCCCAGCGTAGCCAAGTACCTGCTGAGCAAGGCTGAAGCTCTCAAGACCGATAGCTACTACGAGAGCTCCCTTGCCTGGCTGGATATGGACGACAGCAAGATGGACCTCGTCATCGGCCCCAATGAGGTAACCGACGACCAGCTCCTGGGCATCAAGCGTTCCTATGAGGCATTCGTACTCCTGAAGAAGCAGGCCCGCACCGAGGAACTGATGCAGTACGTATCCCGCATCGGCGAGTTCCAGCAGGATCTTCCCGGCGACCCGGCCTACAAGACCTTCCAGCCCGGCGCAGGCTCCAACATCTTCTCCTGCGACGCCCTCTATTATGCCGGAAAGGCCAACGCCGGCGTGAAGGTGATCGCCCTGAACCTGCCCTTCGACTCCGACGTACAGCGCGACCGCGGCACCCGCACCATCCTCCTGGAGAACATCATCAACGCCAAGTATAACCATATCGTAGCCCCCGCCGGCGAAGTCCTGCTTGAGTCAGACGCTGCCGAGCATCTGTCTGCAGACGCGTTCCTGTGGAACATCGCCTTCCGCGAAGTGGCGCACGGCCTCGGCGTGAAGGAGACCGTTAACGGCCTGGGCAACGTGGAAGAGGCCCTGGGCAACGTGGCTCCCACCCTCGAGGAAGTAAAGGCCAACGCCGCCGGCATCCTCCTCGTCTGCAAGCTCCAGAACCACTACGACATACATCATCTCTTCACCAAAGAGGACGCTCTGGCAACCTACTTCGCTTCCCTGCTCCGCTCCGAGCGTTTCGGCGAGGGCTCGGCACTCGGTCGCGCCAACATCATCATCTATAACTACCTGGCTCAGGAAGGCGCCTTCCAGCGCAAGGCCTCCAACCAGTACTCGCTGGATTTCGGAAAGATGGAAACGGCCCTCTCCGACCTCACCGCACTGGTGCTCAAGATGCAGGCCACCGGCGACAAGGCGGCCGCCGAAGCGTTTGAGGGACAGTACGCCAAGCGCAGTGCCGACTACGACGCCGACCTCCTCTACCTTGGCCTTGAGAATATCCCCGCCGACATCAGGTTCAACTTCAAGAAATAACTATGGACAAGATCGCACGCGCACTTGAGAAGACCCGCGACACGAGGAGTCTTTTTATGGGTAAAGGGGCCGTAAAGCGCACCCCTGAGATGTTCAAGTTCCTGTTTCCCGGCAAGAAAGCCATAGTCGTGGCCGACAACAACACCTGGAAGGTGGCCGGAGAGCAGGTCGATGCCCTCCTGAGGGAGGAAGGCCTCTGCGACGAGAGCGCATTCATCTTCAACGAGCCTGACCTGTATGCCGAATGGTCTTTCCTCGAGGACCTCGAGAAGCGGCTCCGCTCCACCGAGGCCATCGCCGTTGCGGTTGGCTCCGGCGTTATCAACGACCTCACCAAACTCGCCTCGCATCATCTCGGAAGGAAATATATGATAGTGGGCACGGCGGCATCGATGGACGGCTACACCGCATACGGCGCATCTGTTACCTTTGAAGGCAACAAGCAGACCTTCGACTGCCCCGCTCCCCTGGGAATGATACTCGACCCCGTCTTCGCGGCCGCCGCGCCCAAGGGAATGTCGGCCTCGGGTTATGCCGATATGATTGCCAAGGTGCCCGCCGGCGCCGACTGGATGCTCTCCGACGCAGTGGGTTCTGAGAAAATAGACCCCTTCTCCTTCGGACTGGTACAGGACGGACTCAAGGAGATGCTGGCTGAATCGGCCAAGATTGCGGCCGGCGACATCGACGCCACCGAGAAACTCTCCGAAGGCCTGATAATGAGCGGATTCGCAATGCAGGCGCTGCAGTCGAGCCGCCCCGCTTCCGGAATGGAGCACCAGTTCAGCCACTACTGGGATATGGACGGGCTCTGTATGAACGGCAAGCATGTATCGCACGGCTTCAAGGTCGGCATCGGCACCCTGGTATCCACCGCATGCCTGGAGTTCCTTTTGAATCAGGATATCGAGGGGCTCGACGCCGACAAGTGCGCCGAGGCCTGGCCGACCCTGGAAGAGATGGAGAACGACATACACCGCATCTTCGCGGCCAAGCCGGCGCACGCGGCAAGGGCCCTCACCGAGAGCCGCGGCAAGTACTGCAGCAAGAAGGAAATCGCCGCTCAGATCCGCGCGCTGCAGGCCGCCTGGCCCGAGCTCAAGAAGGCAATCGCCGAGCAGATTTTCTCCTTCGCCGAGGTAAAGGCGCACCTTACTGCCGTCGGCGCTCCTTATGAGCCCGAGATGATCGGCATCAGCAAGGAGAGGCTCAGGGAGACTTTCGACGGCATTCCCTATATGAGGAGCCGGTTCACAAGCGCAGACATCCTGCTCCGCTGCGGACTTCTGCCCGCCGCCAGGGAATATCTGTTCGGTAAAGGAGGAATCTGGGAAATATAATCTGATATGAATACCCTTAAACGAGTACTCACGGCAGCGTCTCTGGCGCTGCTGTGTCTTTTTGCGTCCGCGCAGAACAATCCGGCGGCCGATCCGGAAGCAACGGTCGTCTATGGTAACGCACGCTTCACCGTGCTCACAGACAGACTTATCAGGATGGAATGGAGCGACGACGGCGTTTTCGAAGACCGTGCGTCGCTCGCCATCGTCAACCGCCGTCTGCCCGTCCCCGCCTTCCGGCAGGAGGTCCGCAACGGCTGCCTCACCATCAAGACCGATAAGCTCACGCTTACCTACAAGGGCGGACGTTTCGACGCCGGCAATCTGTCGGTGCGCTTCGGGAAGGGCTCCTGGCACCCGGGAATGGACGCATCCGGCAACCTCAAGGGTACCACCCGCACTCTGGACGGCTGCCGCGGCTTCGAGCAGGTGTCCTTCAAGGCGAGCGAACTCGAGGACGGCATCATCTCGAAAGACGGCTGGGCCATCGTCGATGAATCCTCCCGCCACCTCCTGGGAGACGACGGATGGGTGCAGGAAAGGCCCGCTGGCGACAGGATCGACTGGTACATCTTTGCCTACGGGCACGATTATACCGGGGCCCTTGGCGACTTCGTGAAGGTCGCGGGCCGCATTCCCCTCCCCCCGAGATACACGCTCGGATACTGGTGGAGCCGCTACTGGATATACACCGATCAGGAACTGCTCGACCTGGGGAGGGAGATGCGTTCCCGCGGTATTCCGATGGATGTGATGGTGGTGGATATGGACTGGCATTACACCTACAAGGAACTCGACAATCGCCTCGGCAAGGACCACTTCGGCCAGCGCCACGGCTGGACGGGTTATTCCTGGAACCGGGAACTGTTCCCCGACCCCGTGGGCTTTCTGCACGACCTCCACGGCCTTGGATTCAAGACGGCCCTCAACCTCCATCCCGCATCAGGAATCCGCCCTCACGATGAGTGCTATGAGACGTTCCTGAAGGATTACCTTTCGCGCACGGACGATTACGACGGTCCGAAGGATTATGTGTTCGGGAAAGACGGCTGGCTCTACGCGGGCAACGAAAAGCCCGTCGGGCAGGAAGGATACAGGGCTTCCGTCCCCTTCCGTATGTGCCAGAAAGAATGGGCGGACGCCTATTTCAACAGCGTCATCCGCCCGCTGGAAAAGCAGGGGGTCGATTTCTGGTGGCTGGACTGGCAGCAGTGGCTTGAGTCGCGCTACACCAAAGGCCTCAGCAACACCTTCTGGCTCAACCACACCTTCTTCCGAGACAAGGAGCTCAACGGCACCGAGCGGCCGGTTATCTACCACCGCTGGGGCGGCCTCGGTAGCCACCGCTATCAGCTCGGCTTCTCCGGCGACACCTATGATGAGTGGAGCGTTCTCAAGTTCCTCCCCTACTTTACGGCCACCGCGTCCAACGTGGGCTACGGCTACTGGGGGCACGACATCGGCGGGCATATGCAGTTGAAGGGCCGCGAGCGCAACACCGAGCCGGAGATGTACACGCGCTGGATGCAGTTCGGTGTGTTCACTCCGATCTTCAAGACCCACGCCACGCACAGGGCCAATCTGGAACGGAAGATCTGGGCTTACCCGGATGTCTATCCTTATTTGCTGGAGGCGATACGGCTCAGATATACGCTTTCGCCGTATACATATACGTTCGCCCGCGAGGCATACGATACGGGCGTAAGCATCTGCCGTCCGCTCTATTATTTCTATCCCGAGAAGGCCGAGGCGTATTCCTACAACGAGGAGTACCTCTTCGGCGACAGGATACTTGCCACGGCCGTCTGCGAGCCGATGGGTTCTGATGGCAAGAGTTCTCGCGTTATCTGGTTCCCCGGCGGGAGCGACTGGTGGGATATGGCCCAGCACACCCTGCACAAAGGGGGCAGCGTCAAGAACCTCAGGTACTCGCTGGACCAGAATCCCTGGTTCGTGAAGGCCGGAAGCATCATCCCCGTTGCCGGGAAGAGCATTGAGAACCTTCAGGCGCCCGCCGATACGCTGGGCCTGCTGGTCATCCCCGGGAAGGGCAAATCCGTGTTTAATCTCTACGAAGACGACGGAGTCGCCAAGGATTATCAGGACGCCTGCGCGTTCACCCGTATAGAGAAAGTATCTTCCGGCAAGAGCCTTTCCGTAACCATTTTCGCTCCCGATGGAGATTATGCCGGCATGCCTGCCTCGCGGTCGTTATACTTTGAGCTCGAGGGGATTACGGAGCAGCCTTGCAGGGTACTGCTCAACGGAGTTCCGTTCAACGGCTGCCGCGTGGCTTCCAGCGGCCATTCCCTCACCGTTGACGGCATCGAAATGGACGTTCGCTCCGGCTTGCGGGTAACGTTCGAATGGTAGTGCTTTATGATGAACCATTTCCTTATTGCACTCGCTCTGGCGATGGACTGCTTTGCCGTTTCCACGGTGAGCGGGGTTGTGGTGCGCCGCTTCGACTGGCGCCTGATGCTGCGCCTTGCGTTTCTGTTCGGGCTCTTCCAGGCGCTGATGCCGCTGGCCGGCTGGGCGCTGACCACCTGGTTCAGTTCCTATATCGAGGCCGTGGACCACTGGGTGGCTTTTGGAATGCTAGCGCTGATTGGCGTCAAGATGATAGTTGATGCGTTCAAACAGGAAGACGAGGCCTCCGTCAATCCTCGCAGCCTCAAGACTCAGATACTCCTCGCAATCGCCACCAGCATCGACGCAATGGCAATCGGCGTCACCTACGCCTGCACCGGCTACGAGACTATCTCAAGCCTTCTCCTGCCGCTGATTATCATCGGTCTGGTATCGTTCGTGCTGAGTTTGGTTGGCTTCTCCGCTGGCATCAAGTTCGGCGACGTCGTCAATCGCAAAATCCGCCCCGATCTCCTCGGCGGCCTCATCCTCATCGCCATCGGAGTCAAAATTTTGATTGAGCACCTCAGCGCCTAACCGCCTTTGCCGGTTCCGTTTCCATTTCTTCCAACCACCCTCCTGCCAAGTGCTACTTCCGGTCCAGCAGATGGACCGGAGGTAGCACCCGGCACAGTTCACGCCCTGTCCAAATACTTTGCGGCCTCGTCGTAACTCAGCCCAGTTACCCTGGCCAGCTGGTTCGGCCCGGCGGAGAAGCGAAACCTCAATTGACGCAGCAACTCGACAATCTGTTCTTCCGTCAATTCACTCATCGAGCGCTTCCTGAACAGAGATTGACATATATCCGGTAGCGCCGCAAGAATCACCTGGTCTCGGAAGGCAGGCACATTTGCATCCTCTGCTCCGCCCATACGCTGCTTTGCCTTGGAAGAGTTCTGCAGAAAGAACTGCATACGGCGCGGTGTGCGGTAGGCCGCCTCCACCCGGTCTTTCCGCACATACGACTCCGGCATCACAACACCGTATTCATCAACCATCCATTCTCCAGGCAGGTCTGCCCGACTGTGGAGAATCCTCAGCCTCTGACGGGCAGACATCGCGCCCAGCGAGACGCCCTTCTTCCGTCCAATACCGTCACGAGCATCATTGCCACCACCCCTCGAAGTCCGGAAGAAACAGTTTCCCGTCCCCCAGAGATAATCGAACGGGCTGACGCAGATATTGGCAGCAACGGGATTCATATGGACATAGGCGATTGCCCACTCCAGCGCTTCATCTCCTTCCAGCACCTTATAATCAACTTTCAGCCGTCTCAGGTGTTCGTGGCTCCCATACTTATTCCAGTAATAGCGGGAATATGCCGTCTTCAAGCCGTCGATAAATGCTTCCGCCTTTTCTCTGCTGCATAGCAACACGAAGTGCAAGTGGTTGGACATCAGCACGAAAGCAAGCACGAAAACTCCGCACTTGAAGGCCTGCACAGCCACATAATTCATCCCGACAATAAAATCCTGGATGTCCCGAAACAGCAGACGGTCCTCCAGATGCCTGGTGGTCACAAGCAAATACGCCATACTTTTTTCATTATGAACTCCTTCTCCTCAAACGGGAACCGGCGAACCGGTCCTTCAATCTATCATCATCACACCGCGAATCAGACCGAAGCAGTGTGCTACCGCAAACATAATCAAAAAGCTTGAATCAGCAAGCACTTTTTGCTATCTTTGAGCAATGAAAATCGAGTCCCACCCCTTCGAGCCGTTCCTGCCGACAGGTGCGCGCATCCTGTTTCTGGGCAGTTTCCCGCCCCAGCCGCACCGCTGGTGTATGCCGTTCTACTATCCCAATTGGATCAACGACTTCTGGCGGATTATGGGGTTTATCTTCTTCGGCGACAAGAACCATTTCTGCGTGACCGGCGAAAAGCGCTTCGACGAGACGCTGATCCGGGAGTTCTGCGCCCTCGAGGGACTGGCCTTCTACGACACCGCCTGCGAAGTCCGGCGGCTGAAGGACAACGCCTCCGACGCCTTCCTGGAGGTGGTCACGCCCACCGACATTGCCGCGCTGCTGGCCCGCATCCCCGCTTGCCATACATTGGTCACGACTGGGCATAAGGCGACGGAGCTTGCCGCCGCCTGGCTAGGATGCGAAGTGCCGCCGGTGGGAGGGTATATTGATGTCGTCATTCCTGATGCCGACCCCGTCATTCCTGATGCCGACCCCGTCATTCCCGGCTCCGACCGGGAATCCCGCCCCCTCCGCTTCTGGCGGATGCCCTCCACCTCCCGCGCCTATCCGCTGCCGTTGGAGAAAAAGGCTGATGCTTATCGTCTGTTGTTCCAACCTAAGAAACTCATTCTATGGGACTTAGATGGAACGCTCATCGACACGCTTGAGGATTTGGGCGACGCCGTTAACCACGCCCTGACGCTGCAGGGCCTGCCGCCGCATACGGTGGCCGAGTACCGACGGATGGTGGGGCACGGAGTGCGGAATCTGATAACGCAGGCCTTGCCGCAGGAATTGCAGGCCGACGACGCTTATATCGACGCCGCTCTGGCCGAGTTCAAGGAATACTATTCTGCCCATATCGACGTACACACACGCCCCTACCCTGGGATGCAGGACCTTCTGGCCGACCTCTCCGCCGCCGGAGTGCGGATGGCGGTGACCTCCAACAAGTTCCAGGAAGGTACGGAGCGACTGATCCGGGAGTTCTTCCCCTCGGTAAACTTTGTGGCCATCCTCGGCAACCGGCCGGGCTACCCGCTCAAACCTTCTCCGGAGATTGTGGAAGAGGTTTTGAACGCCGCCGAGGTATCACGTTCCGACGCCATTCTGGTGGGAGATTCTCCCACCGATATGCGCACGGCCTCCAACGGCGGCATCGGCTCCATCGCCGTCAGCTGGGGCTATAGGTCAGTGGAAGAACTCGCCGGCAACCGCATAGTTCACAGCGTCTCAGAGCTCCGCGCTGCACTTCTACCGAGACGTTAATAATTTCCTCATCTTTTCTGCCCACGGTTGCCGCTAGGTGCTACTTCCGGTCCATCGGATGGACCGTCGGTGTCATTTTACCGGGGTTTTCGCTACTTCCGGTCCAACTCTTGGACCGGAGGTAGCACTTGGTGGTGGCGGGAGATGGAGATGGAGATGGAGATGGAGATGGAGTTGGAGTTGGAGTTGGAGTTGGAGTTGGAGTTGGAGTTGGAATTGGAGATGGTGATGGGGGAGATGGGGGTGATGGGGGTGATGGGGGGATGGGGGGATGCTGGTCAAGCAGGGGGAAATATGACGCTGACGGGTGGAGGGGTATCCGTCCAGCAAAGAATCCGCCATGCAAAGAGCCAGCTGTCCTACAACTTCAAATACTCCTGCCGCAGGGGTTCGGGGAACTTTTCGATGGCGTAGCGGAGTGCGGTGCGGGGCATGGTGCGGAAGCAGGGGGCGAGGTAGGCCTCCAGGGCCGACCGGTCGCGCTTGCCGGCTTCGCGGAGGAGCCAGCCGACGGCCTTGTGGATGAGGTCGTGGGGATGGTGAAGGAGGATGTCGGCGATGGCGAATGTGTCTTCCAGCTGCCCGTGGCGGATGAATGTCATCGTGCTGACTATGCCGATGCGCTGCTCCCAGATGGTCTTGCCGTCGCGCGCAAGGTCATACAGCACCGAGCGGCTCCTCCTGATGCCCCCTGGCGTGCAGCTCCCGTCTTCCTCCAGCAACCACTCCCCCAGCAACGGATAGCAACTCAGGTCCACCAGATCCCAGTTGTTGATGCGGTCCGTATGGGACAGATAGAAGTCAATGCAGTCCGCGCGGGTTATGCCGGAGCGCTGCCCCTCGCGAGGCGCGTGCCGGAACCATTCCACAAGCGCCAACAGCGCCGCCAGCCGCACCTCGTGATACTCGCTCCCGATACACTCATCCAGCTCCCGCAGCCCGACTGAGCGCCAACACTCCTTCACCACGCCCCGCGTCACGGGCACCTTGATTCCCAGGAACTTATCCCCCTCCCCGTACTGCCCGGGCCCCGTCTTGAAAAACCTCGACAGCCCCGCCACCTGCGTCGGATCCGCATTAGAAATCATCAACTGCAGCAGCGTGTTCATAACGGCCGGCCGCTCTACACCAGCCCCTGGTCGACCATCGCACCGGCCACCTTGATGAAGCCGGCGATGTTGGCGCCGCGGACGTAGTTGACTACGCCGTCGTCGCCGGTGCCGTACTTCACGCAGGCGGCGTGGATGTCCTGCATAATCCGGCGCAGGTGCGAATCCACGTCCTCCGCCGTCCAGTGCTGGCGCATCGAGTTCTGGGTCATCTCAAGACCGCTCGTGGCGACGCCTCCGGCATTCGAAGCCTTTCCAGGGGAATACAGCAGGCCGGCGCCCTGGATGATGCGAATGGCCTCCGGAGTGGTGGGCATATTGGCGCCCTCGGCCAGGCAGATGGCCCCGCCGGCGACGATATTCTCCGCCTCAGGCACGCCAATCTCGTTCTGTGTCGCGCACGGGAGCGCTATGTCGCACGGAATCTTCCAGGGACGTTCGCCCGGGAAATATTTGGCCTGCGGGAACTTGGACGCGTACTCCTTGATGCGCCCGCGCAGCACGTTCTTCAGGTGGAACACGAAAGCCATCTTCTCCTCGTCGAGCCCGTCGGGGTCATAGATGAAACCGTCGGAATCGGACAGCGTCTGCACCTTCGCCCCAAGCCGCATCGCCTTCTGCGCCGCATACTGGGCCACGTTGCCGGACCCGGAGATGTTGACCCGCTTGCCGTCGAAGCTCTCGCCGCGCGTCGCCAGCATCTGCTCCGCAAAGTAGCAGAGACCGTATCCGGTAGCCTCCGGCCTCAGCAGCGAGCCGCCCCAGGCGATTCCCTTCCCCGTCAGCGTGCCGGTGAACTCATCGCGCAGGCGCTTGTACTGGCCGAACAGGTATCCGATTTCGCGCCCGCCGACGCCGATGTCGCCTGCAGGAACGTCGGTATCAGCCCCGATGTGGCGACTCAGTTCCGTCATAAAACTCTGGCAGAAGCGCATCACCTCCGTATCCGACTTGCCGCGCGGGTTGAAGTCGCTGCCGCCCTTGGCGCCTCCCATCGGAAGCGTCGTGAGGGCGTTCTTGAACGTCTGCTCGAACGCCAGGAACTTCATGATACTCAGGTTGACGCTCGGGTGGAAACGTATGCCCCCCTTGTACGGCCCGATGGCGCTGTTGAACTGCACCCGGAAGCCACGGTTGACCTGAATCTCCCCGCGGTCGTCCATCCACGGCACGCGGAAAATGATTACGCGCTCCGGCTCGGAGATGCGCTCAAGTATCTTCTGATCAATAAGATAAGGATATGCCTCAATATACGGGGCGATGCTCTCCACCACCTCTCTTACCGCCTGATGGAACTCAGGCTCGCCCGGATTCTTCGCGACCAGTTCCCCCAGGAAACCGTCGACATACTTTTGCACGAAAGAAGTCATTGTTGTTATTTTTTCCGGGGAACAAATATACAAAAAAATGAAACACTACCCAGTTGAATTACACATCTATTATAGCCTCCGGCACAAAGTCCTTGTTCTCGCCATGAAAATGGACCGGAAGGAGCACCCGGGACCTCCGCCAGGCCACGCACGAGCCCCGTCGCTACTCCTCCAGCCGGCCGAAGTCGCTCCAGCCGCTCTGGAGCTTGCCGGCGTGGCAGTCGTGGATGAATTTGGCTAAAAGCCTCTGGGCGTACTCCTCGCGGTCGGTGTGATGATAGTGCTGGATGCGGTCGGCTTTGATGCGGCGGTAGTTCTCAGGAGAAGCCAGGAAGAACTCCCAGGCGGCAGAATCGGCGCGAATGGCGTCCAGCACCCAGTCCTCGAAGACGAAGCAAGAAGGATCCAGCGGCGGAGCGACGGCCAGCCCGGCGGGCGTCATCTCCCCCAAACGTACCAGCCGCCGGCATCGCGCCAGATTCTGCTCGCACCAGTTGCTCCCCTTCCGCCGGGGCGTGAAGTGCTGCACGGGCTTGCCGTCGTCGATGCGCTTCATCGTGCTGTCTATCCAGCCGAAGCAGAGCGCGACCTCCACGGCATCGACATACCGCACCACCCCGGGGCAGTCGGCCGCAGCCCTATTAATCCGCAACCAGAAATCCGGCACCGAGGCGTGATGCTCAACGAACCACGCGTACAGTTCCTCGCGGGTGTGTATGTCCAGCAGATTGGTGACTTCCATATCGGCCCGAATCCAAACCCGTCAGCCAACGACCGAATCCGGCAGCTGCCGGCAATTGTACTGCGAGGCCATCGACTCCCCATAGGCCCCCGCGCTGCGGATGGCAATCAAATCGCCCCGGTGGCACTCGTTCAGAACGACACCCTTGCCGAAGACGTCGGTGCTCTCGCAGACCGGGCCGACCACGTCATACTTGGTCTCGGGGCCGTCGGAGCTCAGATTCTCCATCCGATGATAGGCGTCGTACAGCGCCGGGCGGATGAGTTCCGTCATACTGGCGTCCAGGATGGCGAACTGCTTGTACAGGCCCTCCTTCACATAAAGCACGCGGGAGATAAGTGTCCCGCAGGGAGCAACCAGACTGCGTCCCAGCTCGAAATGCACCGGCAGCCGCGTATCCAGATGCCGCTTGAAGACGTCGAAATACGCACCGAAGCCGGCAACCGGCAGATGATTGGGATGCTCGTAGTCGATCCCCAGGCCACCGCCAACGTTGATATCCCGAACCTGCACACCCCGCGCCTCCAGCTGCGCGATGCAGGCATTGATCCGGTTGCACAGCGCCACGAAGTCGCTCATATCCAGGATCTGCGAGCCGATATGGAAATGCAGGCCGTAAAAGTCGATATTCGGCAGACGCATAGCCATCCGGATGGCCTCTTCGATACGGGTATGATGGATACCGAACTTGTTCTCGGCCAGCCCTGTTGTGATGCTCGCGTGCGTATGGGCACCAACGTCCGGATTAACCCGGAAGCTCACCGCCGCACGGCATCCCAGGCGCCCGGCGATATCATTGATAACCTGCAGCTCGGCGGTCGATTCCACATTGAACCGCCCGATTCCGGCCTTCAGCCCGAGTTCAATCTCATCGTCCCGTTTCCCAACGCCGGCGAAGACGATGCCTGATGGCGCAAAACCGGCGGCAATAGCGGCCGACACCTCTCCGCCGCTCACGCAGTCGGCCCCCAGCCCGGCATCGGCTATCATCCGCATAATCTGCGGATTGAAGTTCGCCTTAACGGCATAATGCACCCGCCAGTCGGGCCTGTCGGCAACAGCCAGCCGCACCCGCTCCAACGTCGTCCGAAGCAAGGCGGCGTCGTAATAATAGAACGGAGTCCTCCTGCTACGGAACGACTCCAGCGGGAAGTCACCTTTGATCATTCGCCGAAGAGCTTTTGGCTGAGGGAACGGAGGGTGGCGGCCTTGTCCTCCTCCCGCACCAGGATGGAGATGTTGTAATTGCTGCCGCCGTAGGACACCATTCGCACGGGGATATCCTTCAGGGCGCTCATCACGCGCGACTCATAGCCGCAGTTGGTCCAGCACATATCCCCCACCACGCAGATGATGCACATATCGAGGTCCACCGTCACGGTGCCGTACTTCTTGAGGTCGTGCACGATTTCGCTCAGGTAGCGCGTATCGTCGATGGTCAGCGATACTCCGACCTCCGACGTGCAGATCATATCGATGGACGTCCGGTAGCTCTCGAAGATCTCGAAGACCCTGCGCAGAAAGCCGTGGGCCATAAGCATCCGGGACGATTTGATCTTGATGGCCACGATGTTGTCCTTGGCCGCGACGGCCTTGATGCTCCCGGAATCCTGATTGTTGTCAATCAGCGTCCCCGGCGCCTCCGGTTCCATCGTGTTCAGCAGCCGCACCGGCACGTTGGCATAGCGGGCAGGCGTGATGCAGGTGGGATGAAGGATCTTCGCGCCGAAGTAGGCCAACTCCGCCGCCTCGTCGAAGTGCAGGTGGCGCACGGCAGACGTATTCTCCACCATCCGCGGATCGTTGTTATGCATCCCGTCGATATCGGTCCAGATCTGAATCTCCTCCGCACCGATGGCCGCTCCGACGATGCAGGCCGTATAATCCGACCCGCCGCGCTTAAGGTTGTCCACCTCCTCCCGGGCGTTCACGCAAATGTAGCCCTGAGTGAGATAGACGTCGGCCTCCTCCTCCAGCAGCTTCGTCAGCGACAGGCGGATAAAATCCATATCCGGCTCGCCCTGAGCGTCGATGCGCATAAACGACAGCGCCGGCAGGAGTTTCACGTTCACCCCCTGCTCCTCCAGATAAGTGGCCAGCAGGTAGGACGACAGCAGCTCGCCCTGCGCCAGCACCAGCCGCTCCTGCACGTCGCCGAAGAGCTCCTTGGTATAAGAGACGAGCTCCCGGAAGATCGCCTGGACGTACGCCCGCGCCTTCTCCTTACTCGCCTCTTTGGCGTATAGATCATTGATTACATTGAGGTACTTCTTCTCCAGCGCGGCGATGGTGTCCCTCGCCCCCTCCAGGTTGCGGTTGTACAGATAGCCGGCAATCTCTGCCAGCGTATTGGTGGTCCCGGACATTGCCGACAGCACCACGAGGTTCTTCCCCGCCTTGCCGATAATGCCGGCCACCCCCTTGAAGCGCTGCGCGTTCCCCACGGACGTGCCGCCGAATTTCAGAATCTTCATATCGATTTGACGTTATGATGCAAAAATAATAAATTCCGTGAATGCTATATCTCTTGTTACAAGTGTCTGGGGAAATCCATCTTCTCGTGTAAGACACGAACGACACGGACCTTATTACGAGACAACACGCGATAGAAGATTACATGCTTGCCACAAGTAGTACCCCGCAAGCCAGGGCGAATAGGATCATAAGAACGACCTACCAATCTTTGTCCTCCAGCCCTCTTTCAGCTCCTGAATAAACGCCTCTTGATCAAAATCTACCACATCCGGGCTGGCATCTCCTTCATCAATGGCCGAGCAAAAAGCAGCAAGCCTGGACTCATCTTCTTCAAGATGACGAAGCGCTGCGCGAACCACTTCACTCACGTTGTTATACTTGCCACCAGCGATGCATGACTGGATGAAGCCCTCATAGTGAGGGCCTAGTGTTACGGTTACAGTTCTTGCCATTGTCGTATTCTTTGGTCTTCACAAAAGTAAGCATAAATCTTACATTTCCCAAATCTAAATAGGGATTGTCGTTTAATGCTTTCAATTATCCTGCCCAGTTCAGTCTTTTCAAAGGCGCCACGGTACTCTTCATAAAAATCGTACTCCGTGAACGGCAGATT
>DBYB01000067.1:4677-5126 GCA_002309995.1 Bacteroidales bacterium UBA1197 | reverse complement strand
CTTCGCCATACAAACTTTTTGTTCGACTCCTCCGATTTTCACTTTCCTATGGTGTTCGGAGGAATTTTTATTCCTCATATCAAAGATACAAAACCCTAACAATTTATCAATCAATTTGTTATAAAGCTCTCAACAATTTACAACTGTCCCTAATTATTCAGCCACAAAGGTAAACTTTTTATCGTATACGGCTAAATAATTTCCCATAGTTCTTTCTCCACAGCGCCTCATTCCTTACCTGAAGCCACTCACCGGCAATTACTCGACTAGGAAGTACCCTGACACGCTGAGACTTGTTGTGTGTGAGGACTTTGAGAGCGGAAAAGTCTATCGCTTCTTGACTAGGGATTGGCGTATAATGTTTTCATTTTGAGTCGCGCGGGAGCAATCCCTTGCTTGCCGTCACGCCAACTCATCGTTTTTTATCATTTTGTCGCTTGGTCCGGGCT
>DBYB01000067.1:0-4636 GCA_002309995.1 Bacteroidales bacterium UBA1197 | reverse complement strand
GCGTTCCTGTCGGAGGCCCCATTTACACATGTCGATGGTATGCATCAGGTTGCCGCTTTCGTCATAGAAAAGCTCTTCGAAATGGCCACGGATGCAGACGCATGTTTCGCTGGAACCGAGATGTCTGTGTATGGGCATAATAGTCCCCGGCTCCAAGGCATTCAGCATCCGCTGACTCTTATCATCTGCCGAATTCCGCAAATCCTTATTCATCCTCAACCGAGGACTCGCCTTCGCCTGCGCCGTCAAGTTGTCCAGCAACGCCTGAGTTATCTTTACGTTCATTTCTCCAAAGATTTAAGGTACTCCTCGTGAAGATGATAATTCTTCTTCATAAACGCCACATACGCCCCGGCCAGAATAATCCCGACCACGACCAGATAAACCCAATGTGCCAACGGCGTATTCGGAACCAGATACACCATCATCAGAAGGAACGCCAACCACGTGATATCGCCCGTCGAAAGAAAATGTCTCTATAATTCGCGATAATCCCTAATTAATCCGTTTTTGGGTAGAATACGGGGAATACTCAAAACCCTCAAAATGCTTTGGAAACCGCATTATCCGATGGTTTCCAATCCAACCGATCCTTTTTTCGGGGGAAAAGCAGCGTTTTATGGGGAATTTACAAATCAATGCTTTCAGGGATGCTAGTAACATAATACTTCGTGCCCTTACCGGTCCCTTCACGCTTCAACGCATTCAACGATTCCAGCTTTGAAAGACTGTACCTGACTTTATCAACTGAAATCCATTCGGGCAAAAACTCCATATACGTTTTACGTGTAATCATTCCATCATATTTGGTAGCACACGCTCTTAATGCACCTATCCAATTGACACTCTTGGTTGAATGAATCTCTGAATGAATCCTCTGATAGGCCCACGGAATTCATCCATCCATTGTTCTTGGGCGCTATCAACACGATTTTAATGTATTTGATAATGGTCGCGGGATTGAAAGATCTATCAACTAGAAGCTATGCGCACCGGCTCCCCAACCGAGGGCCGGCCCGCACTTTGTTCCTATAGTATTATTATTCTGGAATGAGAATCTTCAGATCCTCGTGAATAACCTGGTCCATCTGAACAATGGGCAAGACAAATGTGCTCAAATCAGTCCCTTCTGTCTTGGCGAAAAGTATTCCTCGCGTAGTACTGAAAGCTAATCCGCCCAAATGATAGAGAAATTCCTTTGGAACCACGACGAAGCCATCTTGTTTTAGGCCATCCCAGGTCTCATTAGACAATTCAAATAACGACGATGTCTGGATGGTTAAAACCAATTGATCCTCAACCTTAACATTAGCCAGGACAGAAACTAAAACAGTTCTAGCCTCATAGTTACATCCGGTTTTCACCTCACCGCTTGATTGGAACAAGAGAGGACGTTGAGCTATAGTAGCCTCAAAAGTAGCAAACTGATCCAGTTTAATATGAGAGTACTTGTAAACTATTTGCATATCCATAACTAGTGGCATCTTGAACCTGATAAAAAGACTCAGAAGACATAATTGTCATAGCCGGAAGGCTGGATACGAATCTGCTTTGAGTTCCATTTGTTCCTTCCGGCAGCAACTTTGCAGACAGAATCTTCTCGTACTTTTCAATTGTTTTAATACTGGGATTCAATTTCCCATTGATCAAGTTGCATATATAAGCCTGAGAAACATTTAATTTCTCAGCCAGTAAGGCCCGATTCATCCCGGGTGTGTTTTGGATGTAGTCATACAAGTTTATGGCTATTTCTAGCGTCCGCGAATACTCTTCAGCATTTCGTTTTTGCTTGTTAAAAGCCCTTTCGCTTGCACGTCGTTTCATTTCATAAGATCTTGAACGATCAACCGCCTCATCCTCCAATCTTTTCCTTGCCATAGTGCCTTTGTTTTATTGATTTCAGTGTGGTTTTAGTGTTTGGTAGATTACAGTATTACAGTTTCTATTTCTTCCCTAGTGGTCATTTTATTATCAAGAAGATACTGAATCACTTTTTCCTGTTTTCTTTCCTCATATTCCATTGGAGCAAATTCGGCCATACTTCTTACCAACTTAATGGCGCCACCTGTTATAATATAATTAATTTTCCCTGTTGCTTTTTCAACGAACCTTACCGCGTAAAGTCTTAGCCAGTTCTCATATTCCTTATCTCTCACTTTTAACTTAAACTTGCTATCTGGCCATTTAACAATTTTGCCCGGTGGTTTGTTGTATAGTGGCTGGAAGACGTCATCCAATTCATCACTCCGAACAATCTGTCTTAGTTCATTAAGGAAGATTTTGTTCCGTTCTATAGCTTGTATTCGCGTAATGTTTCCATACCTTTCAGTCCCCAACTTGTCCATTTGGTTGGAGAAGAAAGAGATCAAGTATCCTGGCTGGTCCCAGATGTGTAGTAGCCTTCCATATTCACCATCTTCATTACATTGAAAAGCACATTCTTTCTTTATTCGGTGTTCGCATTGTTCTTTGCAATATTTCGAGAAAGAACTGTCATATTGTCTGAGTTCGCCAGGGTCAAAAGCCACAGTATATAGCGCGACCTTTGTCTCCGTCCTTCTGCTTTTTCTCTTTGGCCTTACTGCGACTATCTTCATAACCTATAAGTTAATTCTTGGCAAAGATAGAGCACGGAGATGAATAATCCAAGCAAAAATTAACTTATTTATTAAAAACTTCTTTGGGCATATACTCGGTCATCTTATTCTACCATAACCACCTCCGTCTGCGTGTTCATCAACTCACCTGCTGAGGTTATTGGTCACACCCACATATAGCACCTTGTTCGACTTATTAGTCAAGAACTACACATACCCACCCTTCTCCATATCGGTTTCCATTCGTTTTGTATTCTTGAAGAGATTGCCGGTCGGAGCCGGCAATGACGATGGGGCCAACCTTTCTTCTCTCACTCACTGATACTGATTCTTATGTTTGTACTGCTCGCCCAGCACTAATAACTGTTTAAACATCTCCACCCTCTCCTCTTTCAACTCCCCCGCATTCATCAACTTCTGCTGGTACTTCCACCAATTCCTTAAGCCTCGCTCTTCATCAACGAATTTTGAGGGGCGCCTATGATTGGTTTCCATAAAGTCAATGACTTCCTGCCATTGAACCATCCATCTTTCATCTTGTGTCATAACGAAAGCACATCCCCCTCCCCCAGCGGCTCATACCCCCCGTCCTTGCACTCCAGGATCACCGAGCCACTCTCCAACGCTTTCACGGTGTGCCACTGTCCTGAAGGGACATTTAGGGCAACCACTTGTCCGTTGGGCGAAAGCTCAATATGATCCGTACAGAGATGTGTACACTCATCATAAAACTCCCACACCAAGCGGCCACGAAGACATACTACTGTCTCTGATGATTTCCGATGCCGATGGATGGGCAACACGCTCCCCGGCTCAATCGCATTCAGCATCCGCTGACTCTTATCATCGGCCGAATTCCGCAAATCCATATTCATCCTCAACCTAGGACTCGCCTGCGCCTGCTTCGTCAGGCTGTCCAGCAACGCCTGAGTTATCTTGACGTTCATTTCTCCAAAGATTTAAGGTACTCGTCGTGAAGATGATAATTCTTCTTCATAAACGCCACGTACGCCCCGACCAGAATTATCCCGACCACAACCAGATAAATCCAATGTGCCAACGGCGTATTCGGAACCAGATACACCATCACCAGCGAAATCGCCAGCTGCAGTCCCATATATATCAGCGACACCACCACGTGACTCATCCCCAACTCATTCGCCATCAACTGATAAGCGTGTTTCCTGTGCGCCTCGCCTATATGCTCGTGCAGCATCAGCCTGTGAATAATCGTGCAGCATCCGTCCACGCCATAAACCAGCAGGAACACCAGCCAAGTCACATCACCCGTCTGGGCAACGAGCCTGCCGATGGCGAAAAGCAGGATGAAAGCCACGCCAACACTTCCCACATCCCCGGCAAAGCACTTCGCCTTGCCCTTGGGCCGGAAGTTGAAGAAGCTGAAAACCAATATTGCCAACAGCAGAACTATCAGCAAGCTTTGCTCCACAAAACCTTGAGCATCTTGAACTGTTGAACACATTGAACTGTTGAGCAGTGCGAGCGGAACGAGCACTGCGAGACTGTATCCCGCCGTGATTCCATTGATCCCGTCCATGAAATTATACACATCTGTAGCCCCCACGAACACAATGAGAGCCACGATGCCGATCAGCACCTGCCAGTACCAGTTCAAGTCGTTGAACCATTGAACCCCTTGGACATTCAAACTGAATAACATCAGAGCCGTAGCCACGAACTGCACTACCAGCCGCACACTGTCCGGCAGCGACTTCACATCATCCCAGAAGCTCACCCCACAGATGAGTATCAAGCCAACGAAGAATGGCAGATAACCTTGAACCGTTAACCATTCACCCTTAACCATTTGCAACCCCATCCAAACCAGGATGGAAATTGCAAAGATGATTCCGCCACCCCTTAGCACAATGGTGCTATGCGATGACCGCTCATTCGGTTTGTCGATGATGTTGCACTTGTCCGCAATGCGGAAGTAAACCAACTCCGCTGCCAGCAGCAGCACTGCGATGATTACGTATGTCCAAATCATATTCTAGGGATTGTCGTTTAATGTTTTC
>DBYB01000015.1:37154-38957 GCA_002309995.1 Bacteroidales bacterium UBA1197 | reverse complement strand
CTATTACGGCCTGGATGAAATCGTGAGCATTTCCAAAAACCTCCGTTCGTTGGAACCCCGCGCACTTGCGTTCATCAGTACAATATCACGCACCCCTCAAGAGCAGTTCCGATGCTACAATACCAGACAATCGAACCCGGAACACTGCAACTTCTGAAGTCTCTGCAGTCCATGCCGATGTTTCAGTGCCTCATCCGACCCCATGCCCTTCATGTTTGAGGACACTGATTGGGATGATGTTAAAGCACGGATTCGCGAGGCTGTCATTCAACTCTGATTATCAATATTTTTTAAAACTGGATGAGGACGCGGAACACGGTCCGTTTCCTTGGGCTTTGGGAGCATTTTCATAATCCAAAGTTCAATTACCTCGAATTCGAGGCAATTGAACGAGAGGCTGGAACTTCAATCGTGAGGTGACTAATAAATCCGGAAGACATATTAGTAGGATGCCTTCTGCTGAAATTCGGAATTTCCGAAAGGAAGTCCTCTTTTTTATTTACCTGCTGCACTTTAGCCGGTTCTTAGTACAGAAAACAAAGAAATTATTGGTTTTCTGTGCGATAATTCTTATATTTGCACTTGTTATGGTGCAACAAGTTCCCTATAAGGAGTTGAAGGCTTTAGGCAACGTGCCCATAGGCATAGAAGTCCTGCAAAGCCTGTACAAGGATTATCAGTCGCCCAATATGCATATTTCCATGTTGGAAAAGAAGGGACTGTTAATCCGTTTGAAGCGTGGACTGTATGTGGTCTCTCCAGAAATCAGCGGTAAGGAACTGTCCGTAGGTTTGATTGCCAACCACCTATATGGTCCTTCTTATGTTTCCCTTCACTGTGCGTTGAGGTGGTATGGGCTCATCCCTGAGCGAGTCGAGACCATAACTTCTGTAACCACCCGGCACACTCGTGAGTTCGAGAATTCTCTGGGGCGGTTCACTTTCCGGGGCGTGTCCCGGGATTATTTCCCCATCGGCATAAAGAGCCAGGAGGATGTCGGGCTACACTTCCTGCTGGCCAGCCCGGAGAAGGCCATCTGCGATATGCTCATGCAGGAAAAGCATGTGCCGGACCAGTCACTCTCCCGGCTGGAAGTTTTCTTTGAGGACGATATGAGGATGGACCTGGAGGACCTTCGGCAGATGGATGGCAGCATCATCCGACAGTGCATGGAGGTGGGGAACAAGAAGCAGGTTTTGGCGAATTTATTGAAACTGATTGAGCGATGACGATATTTGACGAAATGGTGGCGGAACTTGGTCCACAGACTTCTATTGACAAGACGAACGCCCAGCACGAGGTAATGCAGCAGATTGCTTTGTCCGGATTACAGCGGGGCGGTTTCTTCGAGCATGCCGCATTCTATGGCGGGACCTGCCTGCGAATCTTCCACGGGCTGCGCCGGTTCAGTGAAGATATGGATTTCACCCTTACGGAGAAGAATCTGAACGTACATTTGGAAGACTTCTTCCCCGACATTGTAGAGGCATTCAAGTTGACGGGACGGGAGGTCGAGATCAAGAAAAAGGAAAAGAAGTCTTTCGGCAAGGTGGAATCGGCCTTTCTGAAGGATAGCACGGATGCCTATGATATTGCCTTCCGGACGGAAAAAAGCTTGAAGGTGAAAATCGAGCTGGATACAGACCCGCCGCTGGATTTCGAAACAGAACAGAAGCTGCTTCTTAAACCTTTTTCATTCATGGTGCGTTGCGTCACGCTGCCGGGCCTTTTTGCGGGCAAAATGCATGCACTGGTATACCGTAATTGGCAAAACCGTGTAAAGGGGCGTGACTGGTATGATTT
>DBYB01000015.1:35172-37088 GCA_002309995.1 Bacteroidales bacterium UBA1197 | reverse complement strand
TTCAACGGAATGGAACTCACAAAGGAGGAATTCATATCAGCTTTGAAGGAACATCTGGCCAGCGCGGATACAGACCAGGTGAAGCAGGATGTAATCCGCTTTCTCCGTACCGATCCGCATTCGCTGGATATCTGGTCAAAGGACTACTTTCTGCAACTGGCCGATATGATTGTGTATAAATAATAAAGGGGATTTAGTGTATGGCTTGCAACGCTGATTTCGTTCAATTCATCGTGGACCAGTGCTCCGGTGCCGGAGAGATCGCCGTAAAAAAAATGATGGGAGACTATTGCATCTACTGCGATGGCGTCCTGTTCGGCCTGATTTGCGACAACAACCTCTATATCAAAGTGACGGAACCCGGAAAGGTTCTACTGAAGGAAGTGATCCTTCGGCCACCTTACGACGGAGCCAAGGACTATTTCTACATCAGCGAAGTGGACGACCGTGATCATTTAGTTGCTTTGATCAAGGCCACGCTTCCGGTGCTTCCGAAGCCGAAAGCGAAAAAGAATCCGTTCAAGCAAATTCGAATTCTCGGTATAGAGTTTCAATGAACCGCTGGATTCCCAGCAGTCCCTCCAGGAACCGGAGGTTCGAGATTCGGAGTGTTTGATCTACTAAACAGGAATAATCTAACTGGTTATTCCTTTTTTTGTGGTCAGAACTCAGAGTAATGGACTTATTTGAGTAGTTTTGACTTGAAAATGGCTTGAGGCGAGACGATTTGTTCGGATGGATCGAACTTGTCGCCATATCGCACCTCCTGATCCGCAGTTGTGTATTCCTCATCGAATCCATCATAGCCTGCGGGCTGTGGCAGCCGCTTTGATAAATGCGGTGAAAATGGGTTGCGGTTGTTCCGGAGTGCTCTTGAATTCCGGGTGGAACTGGGTGCCGATGAAGAATGGATGTGATGGCAGTTCCACTATTTCCACGAGGCCGGTGTCCGGGTTCGTTCCGGATACCTTCATCCCGGCCTTCTCTATTGACTGCCGATACGCATCATTGAACTCGTAACGGTGGCGGTGGCGCTCGTAAATGACATCCTGCCCACCGTATATCCGGTGCGCCAGCGTGCCGGGCTGAAGCTTGCAGGCATAGGCGCCCAGCCGCATGGTGCCTCCCTTGATCGTGGTGCTTTTCTGCTCTTCCATAAGGTCGATGACCGGATTGCCGCTTTCGGGATGCATTTCCGTGGAGGCAGCATCTGACAGGCCCAGTACGTTGCGGGCAAACTCCACCACCGCCATCTGCATGCCCAGGCAAATCCCGAAGAAGGGTATTCCATTCTCGCGGGCATACCGCACCGCGGCAATCTTTCCGGGTATGCCCCTCTCGCCGAAGCCGGGAGCGACAAGGATACCGTCCATGCCTGCCAGCATTTCTGCCACGTTGTCTTCGCAGACCTGTTCCGAATGAACTGTCTTGACATTCACCCTGCATTCATTTGCAGCACCGGCATGGACTAATGATTCCTGGATGGACTTGTAGGCGTCCTGCAATTCGACGTATTTACCGACCAGGGCGATGTTTACTTCCCGCTTCGGGTTCTTCAAACGCTCAAGGAACGCTTTCAGGGCTGAAAGGTCCGGTTCCGGAGCACAGCCCTCGATCTCCAGCTTATTGACAACCAGCGTGTCCAGGCCTTCTTCCTCCATATTCAAGGGGACCTGGTAGATGCTCCAGGCATCCAGGGACTGGATGACGTGCCCCGGACGGACATTGCAGAAAAGCGCAATCTTTTTCTTCAGCTCGGCGGTAAGCGGCATCTCCGTGCGGCATACTATGATGTCGGGGTGGACGCCGGCAGACTGCAGTTCCTGTACGGAATGCTGCGTGGGCTTTGTCTTAAGCTCTTTGGCTGCTTTGAGATAGGGAATCAGCGTGAGGTGTATGCTCAGGAAGTCCTCCTC
>DBYB01000015.1:0-35132 GCA_002309995.1 Bacteroidales bacterium UBA1197 | reverse complement strand
CCTCCGACTTCCGTGATGACGACGTCGAACTTTCCCGTCTTGCCGAGCAGCAGCATACGGCGCTTGATTTCGTCTGTGATGTGCGGAACAATCTGGACGGTCTTTCCGAGGTAGGCGCCTTCCCGTTCTTTGGTGATGACGGTATTGTAAATCTTGCCGGTGGTCACATTATTGGCCTTGGATGTATGCACCCCGAGGAAACGCTCGTAGTGGCCGAGGTCAAGGTCTGTCTCCGCGCCGTCTTCGGTTACATAGCATTCGCCGTGCTCATAGGGATTCAGTGTTCCGGGGTCGATATTGATATAAGGATCGAATTTCTGGATTGTGACGCGAAGTCCGCGGGCCTGAAGGAGTTTGGCCAGGGATGCCGCCACAATGCCTTTCCCGAGAGAAGAGGCAACACCGCCCGTTACAAATACATATTTTGTGTTCATCGTTCAACCGATTTATTTATAACGGGATACAAATGTAATCATTTTTCAGTTTTCACAATCTTTTCGCCCCACTTTTTCATCGGCCTCAAGTATATACCAGGCATTCCGGAGCATTTCTTTGCCTGGTTCTATCTGGGACTGGGACCTGGGCTACTTTCTGCGGGGATACGGTTCTTGATTCGATCATTTTTTGTGTAAATTGGTGTATCTATATCATTCTCAATGCTTTGCGAGTGCGCGTCAAGAGCGGCGGGATAATCAAAAAAGTTCGAGGATTTACCTGTGTAGTCTACTACAGAGGATTTCCGAATGGAGATCCTCTTTTCTCGGTATTATATTTGAATTATTATGAAATATTCTTAATTTTGTAGAAAATAGAATCGCTTATGAAAACGACAACTGTAGCATTGGGGCCTCACTTTGAGGATTTTATACAAGCCAGCATCCTTTCCGGCAGATACAACAATGCCAGTGAGGTGGTTCGGTCTGGTCTTCGACTCCTTGAAGATCAGGAATATGCATCACGTCTTGCAGCACTTCGTTATGCTATTGACGAGGGTGAGGCCAGCGGTGATTATGAGGATTTTGACCCTGTGGCGAATTTAGCTGAGCTTAATGCCAGACGAAATGGGTAAACCGGTATTCACAAGAAAAGCTGCTGCTGACCTTAATGATATCTGGGATTACACCTGCGATACCTGGTCGGCGGAGCAGGCAAACACATACTATAACAGTCTTCTCGCAGACTGTGGTAAGGTGGCAGATAAACCGGAGAAACTGGGTCGGCATTATGATGATGTAAGACCTGCCGTTAAAGGTTATCCCTCAGGTAAACATATTATCTTCTTCAGGAAACTTCAAGACGGGTGGGTGCGAATCATTCGCATCCTGCATGAGAGAATGGACTTTAAACGTCACCTATAAGTTATTGAGGACTGGGGCTGTTTTTTCATTATCTTAGCGGTATGTTTAAGGACCTTCTCTACTATCGTCTGGGCCCGGGTGTAGAAGCCTTTACCACCCGTCGAGATTCCGTCCTCCCTTATCCAGTCATCCAAGGCCATCAGGTACACGGGTCGAGGGTCGCTATCGTAGACCGGCCGGATATGACGAGGGAAGATCTTGAAGGATATGATGCCCTGGTTACGAGTCTTCCAGGCGTATCGATAGGAGTAAGAACGGCCGATTGTGTTCCTATTCTCCTTTACGACCCGGGGAATTTTGTAATAGCGGCCATACATTCGGGTTGGAAAGGGACGGTGCAGATGATTTCCAGGAAGGTTATCGGAATCATGGAAGACAGATACGGAACCGTGCCTTCAGATCTTCAGGCGGCAATCGGTCCCTGCATCGGTCCGGAGAGTTTTCAGGTGGGAGAGGATGTGGCGGCTGTATTCAAGGATGCCGGTTTTCCTATGGACCTGGTCTGGCAGTTCATGGGGCCTAAGGGAAAGAAACCGATGTCGGGAGGTCATCATATCAATCTGCCTGAAGCTTGCCGGTGGATACTCTTGGAGTCTGGCATGACGGAGGAGAATATCCAGATTTGCGGCATCGACACCTACCTTGATCCCTCCTTCTTTTCAGCCAGACGAGAGGGAATCGAGTGTGGGCGGAATATCAATGCAATAATGTTGAGATAGTTATGTTGGAACTTGGAATCAAAGGAAGAAGAGAACTTATCGTCGGGACAGAACACACCGCAAAGCACATCGGCAGCGGGACTGTTCTGGTTCTTGCCACACCCATGATGATTGCACTGATGGAGACTACCTGCCGTCTGTCAGTAAAACCGTATCTTGAAGAAGGACAGGAAACGGTCGGTACTCATGTGAACGTAAGTCATGACAGTGCCGTTCCCGTTGGCAATAAGGTCTGGTGTGAGTCGGAAGTCATTGATATCGACCGCAGGAAGATTACATTCAAGGTTGTTGTCTACAGTGATGAGGGTATAGTCGGACAGGGAACTCACGAGCGCTTCATCATAGACGAGAAGAAGTTCGGTGAAAAGATGGCCGCTAAAAAAGTATTGCCGAAGCACGCAAAAATCAGCTCCTTGGAACAAATGTCCAAGGAGTAGGGAAGTGTATCTATATCCTTCTCAATACTTTGCGAGTACGCGTCAAGAGCCGTGAGATCTTCAAAAAAGATCGAGGATTTACCTGTGTAGTCTACTAAACAAAATTTCGGCAGCCAGATCGGCTGCCGTTTTTGTTTAGTAGCGGAGGCTTCGCCTACTATCCCCGGGGGTCTGCCTTAGCGGCAGGGGTCGGAACCCCTGAGAGCGTTCCTCACGAGCTTCTCAGAAGCTCGCTCCATTTTTATTTGGGTTACAAACATAGGGACTATTCAATACTATTCCCTAATCTATAAGCCTCCTGAAGTTTGTTATTTCCTGTGATCTCGCGGGGACTTGTCACTCCTCCGCAAAACAGGTGGCCCTTGAGGCTTGCCTTCTCAAAGCAGTCAATCCAGCCCTGCAGGCCTTTCTCTGCTCCTTTGGGAGTATATTCTTCGTCCTCGGTGGCAGTGGTCAGCAGATAGATGTCACGGAAACGATAATCCTTGGGATACATCGCGTTCATCCGGTCGATGAGCGTCTTCATCTGGCCGGACATCTCATAGTAATAGATGGGCGTAGCCCAGCAGACAACATCGGCGTTAAGCACGCTGTCCATAATGGCGGGAACATCGTCCTTGAACACACAGGAGCCGGTTTTCTGGCACGACAGGCAGCCGATGCAGAACTTGATTTCTTTGCCGCGGAGCGAGATGAATTCTACTTCATTGCCGGCTGCATTGGCGCCTTCGGCAAACTGCTCCGCCAGGACGTTGCTGTTGGAGCCCGGGCGGAGACTGGTTGATATGACTACGACTTTCTTCATAATGATATAGTTACGTAAATTTCTCCTTGTCCCGCTTTCAGAAATGATTTAAGTTCATCCAGCGAGCCGTATTCGATCTTACCGAGGCGGGTATAACTCCAGGTATTGCTGCCGTAGAACAGCACAATCTGATTGCCGCTGTAGAGAATCACATCGCCGGCCTGCGTGGTAATCTGCGTGTCGCTGGTGGGTAGTGTTCGCCCCAGCGGTCCCACTTTCTCGAAGCCGCCGTAATCGTTGGCTTCATAGGTAATGGGCGCTTCGCGTAGTGCGGCTACGAGAGCCTTGGCGGCATCGTTATTCTCGATGTTGATTGGAAGGGCCTTCCCGGAAACGGAGATTTTTATATGGCTGGGCATGGTGTTTTCAATAAGATTGAGTCCGATGAGCCAGTTCTTGACAAGCTCGTCTTGCTTGCTACGGTTGGACTGGTTGATCCAAAGAGCGTCTCCCATGAACGTGGCATTCGACAAGAGCCGCTTGGCGTCGGCCACAACAGAGGAGATGCCGCTGGAATGACTGGAAACAATCAGTCCCACATTCTTTTCGGCCATCTGGGATCCGTATTTGAACAGATAAGCCTGCATGAAGGCAGCCATATGGCTGTGCCAGAGAGGGGTAACAATGATAACGGTGTCGTAGTCCGCAGCGTTGCGGTCGATGGTCTTGATTCCGGGATAACTGGCTGCTTCGCCGGGCTTTGCATTGATGGCATTGATAAGGTCTGCGCCCAGCTTGTAGTTATTTGCCGCATAATCCTGACCATCGACGGCTGGCTTAATCTCCATAACGTCGGCTTCGAGGAGTCCTGTCACGGAAGAAACGATGTCCTTGCAATTACCAGTATAACTGTAATACACGACAAGCGTCTTACTGGTGGCATCCTTGTAATTCGGCGTTTCGTCTCCGTTACTCTGATTGTCGCTTGGGCTCCCGGTGTTTTCATTCTGCTCGTGTTGCTTCTCTGGATCTTCCGGCATCGGAAGAGTCTCGCAAGCGAAGGCGGAAAGAAGGGTGGACAGGACCAGAAATATGGAAAGTGGCTTCCTCATGGGTATTACTTCAGATTGGTTTTGAAGAAAGCCTCCATTTTGTCATAAGGAATCACGCCGGCTACGTCGTCATAGAGGTCCGTATGGACGGCGCCGGGTATAATCATCAGTTCCTTGTTGCTGCCGGTAAGAAGACCATAAGCATACTCGCTGAAATAGCGGCTGTGTGCCTTTTCTCCGTGGATGAGGAGTACGGGATTCTCAATTTCGCCCGCCCAGGCCAGCAGGGGCTGATTCAAAAAACTCTGGCAGCCGATAATGTTCCAACCGTCATTGGAATTGCCGCTGCGTACATGATAGCCGCGGGGCGTCTTGTAATAGGCATGGTAGTCCTTGACGAACCAGGGGGCATCCTCCGGAAGCGGGTCGATGACGCCGCCAGCGCGATCGTAGGTACCAGATGCATAGTCCTTCGTGCGCTGTGCGGCCAGGGCTTTACGCTTCTCCATCCTCTGTGCAGGAGTATCCTCGCTGGCAAAGTAACCCTCGACATTCACCTTGCCCATATCGTACATCGTGGATGTGACCGTGGCTTTGATGCGCGGGTCAAGGGCTGCCGCATTGATAGCCATTCCGCCGAAGCCGCAGATGCCGATGATACCGATGCACTCCGGATCGACCAAGTCGCAGGTAGACAGGAAATCAACCGCCGCCAGGAAGTCCTCGGTATTGATGTCCGGAGATGCCATCCTGCGGGGCTCGCCGCCGGACTCACCGGTATAGGAGGGGTCAAAGGCAATGGTAAGGAACCCGCGCTCGGCCATATGCTGGGCATACAGGCCGCTGGTCTGTTCCTTCACGGCACCGAAGGGTCCTGTCACAGCAATGGCGGGAAGTTTGCCTTCAGCGTTCTTAGGGACATACATATCAGCAGCCAACTCAATGCCGTAGCGGTTGTGGAANNGTGACCTTGCTGTGGTTCACCAGTTCAGACTTTGGGAAGGTCTTGTCCCATTCCTGAGTAAGATTCAGTGTGCTCATATTATCGTTCATGTTTGATTTGCAGGCAAACAGCATCAGGGATGCGGCGCAGACTGTAAGAATAGATTTGATAATCATATCATGGAGGTTTGATGGTACAAAGGTAGGCGGTCTGACCGAGATTCTTTTACCGATTTTTACCGGATTACTACCAATATCGCAGAACTTTGCTTATTTTTGCTGAAATTCATACCCTTACCGGCAATATGAAGAGCATTCTGCACGTCACAAATCCCAATGTGTACGCCCGCTTCGTGGGGGCGCCGGAACTTCATCCACTGGTGAGCATAATCCACTACGACGAGGTGTCGCCATTCCGCTCCAGCCTGAATAATTACGGAGTCTATGGCCTCTTCATCCAGAAGAATTTCCCTAAGAATCTCACTTATGGGATGAAGATGTTTGATGTGGCTGATGGTTCCATCATTGCCGTGGCGCCGGGCCAGATTGGCGGCAAGGAAGACAACGGAGAAGATCTTTACATCAGTGGATGGGTATTGCTGTTCTCGCCGGAACTACTCCGCGGGACGGATCTGGAGGCCAGGATGAAAGACTATCATTTTTTCTCCTATTTCGCAATCGAGACCTTGAAAATGGAGCCCTCCGAATGGGGCCGCATCACTCAGCTCCTTACACAGCTCAGACACGAACTGCAGGAGAACGAAGATTCCCTCTCACTGAGGAACGTCATCCTGGGATACATCCGACTTATCCTGGAATACTGCCAGCGCATCTACCATCGCCAGCTCTCGCAGGAAGACAAGACCTCTACGGACATCCTCAAGCGTTTCCACAACCTGCTGCGGGAATACTATCTGGATGGCAGGCAAATGGATCTCGGCGTCCCCTCTGTTCAGTACTGCGCGGACCAGCTGGCCTATTCGCCTCGTTACCTGGGCGACGTGATACACAAATCCACCAGCGGAACGGCCATCGGCTACATTCACTCCTTTGTGATAGAACAGGGCAAGAACCTCCTGATGAACGGCCACAACATCAACGAAACCGCTCACCTCCTGGGCTTCGAGTTTCCGCACCACTTCACCCGGCTGTTCAAAAAGGTGACCGGTATTACTCCTTCTGAGTTTCTTGGGAAGTAGCTTTGAACTGCCTTTAAACAAAATCTGTATCTCCTGTGCTCCAAAATGCGCATAGGAGGCACAGAAAGGGTTGAGAATCAATCTGTTCCGAAAAACGCCTCCGCCATCCGTTTCGCGGCCACTCAACGTGTCTGACCATCCAATCGCTGGACCCTCGGCTACGGTAATGGGGTGTTTTTGACACTGAGGGTCCAGCAGATGGACCCTCGGCCACGGTAGGTTCGTTTATTAAACCGTCAATGAATTACGATCTTGTGAAAACCCGTCAACCTGGTTCAGTCGTAAGACGGTAATCTGACAACCAAAATCAGCAAATTACACCGATTACCCCAGTACCACGTCAAGAACCATCATCAGGGCGAAGCCGAAGGCAAAACCTACGGTGCCGATGTTGGAGTGCTTGCCCTGGGAGTAATCCGGGATCAATTCTTCTACTACTACATACAGCATTGCGCCAGCTGCGAAAGCCAGCATATAGGGCATAATGCCGATAATTGAAGTGGCTAAAAGCAGCACCAGCGCGCCGCCAAGGGGCTCTACTATTCCGCTCAATGCGCCAATGCCGAAGGCTTTCCACCGGCTGTTACCTTCGGCCCGCAAAGGCATTGAGATAATTGCACCTTCAGGGACGTTCTGGATGGCAATGCCCAGCGACAGTGCCAGGGATCCGGCCATATTGAAATCGGCCGTCAAAGCGCCTGCAATTGCAACGCCGACGGCCATTCCTTCCGGGAAGTTATGGATGGTTACCGCAAGAGCCAGTTTAGCTGTACGGGACAGGCGGCTCCGAGGACCCTCGGCTTCACCGTTAGCATGCAAATGCGGTGTGATATAGTCTATAAGCAGCAGGAAAGCGAAACCCGCTAACAGACCGATTACAGGCGGTATAACAGATGCCGCCCCCTCTTGCATCTCAATGGCCGGAATCAGGAGGGACCATACCGATGCCGCAACCATGACGCCGGAGGCGAACCCCAGCAGCACCTTCTGCAGCATTACCGGTATGTCCCGCTTCATAAAGAACACGAATGCCGATCCGAGGGCCGTCCCCAGGAACGGAATCAGAAGTGCAGTAAATACAGGACTCACGCCGCAAAGATAATAAGAATAGCCGACAAACCGATTGCGATAATGTTAAACAAGACACCAGTCCCTCATCGAGGACCTTTTCCTCATCCTTTATTCTCTTGGCAATCACGGCTGCGGCTCTCCCTATATACGAAATACAGATTTGCTTGCCATTTGCTGATTGTTTTATGCTACCGGATATAAGGCCGGAGATTCAAGTCTTATTGTCATAACCAACTAACTGTTAGCGTTGGAGTTGATTGATGATATCGTCCAGCATTCCAAACAATCCAGGGATGGTTTCCGGCGTTATGCTTTCGCAGAGGACGGCGCAGCCGACGGTTTCGGGGACGTTAGTCAGCTTATTTTGGAGGTCACGGCCCTTTTTCGTTAGCTTCACGATGGTTTGGCGCGCATCCTTCTTGCCCTGGCTGCGGGTCACGATACCCTCGGCCTCCATCCTCTTCAGAAGTGGCGTGACAGTATTGGTCTCCAGCAGCAGGCGCTTGGCGATGTCGTTCACCGGCTGTTCGTCTTTTTCCCACAATACCAGCAGTACCAGGTACTGCGGGTAGGTGAGTCCGTGCTCATTCAGCAGCGGATGATACGCCTGGGTAATCAGTCTGGAGGCCGTGTACAGCCTGAAACAGAGTTGGTTGTCCAGCTTGAACCTTTCGTCCATTATAACATCTCTTCAATGTCCTTCTCAAAGGATGCAGGCTCAGCCACGGGAGCAAAACGCTTGACGACAGTGCCGTCCCTGTTAATCAGGAACTTGGTGAAGTTCCAGAGTATGTCGCTGTCCTTCTTTGCAGTCTTGCTGAGTCCTTTGAGCATCGCGCGGGTAGCTTTTCCCTTGAGACCTTTATACTCTTCCGTCGGGGCGACAGACTTGAGGTAGCCGAAAACCGGATGCTCGTTCTCGCCGTTGACCTCTATTTTGGCCATCAGCTGGAAAGTGACTCCGTGGTTGATGCGGCAGAACTCCGCAATTTCCTCGTTGGAGCCGGGCTCCTGATGGGCGAACTGGTCGCAGGGGAAGCCAACGATGGCCAGCCCACGGTCCTTGTACTTTTGGTACAGGGCCTCCAGGCCGTCGTACTGTGGGGTGAAACCGCACTTCGATGCGGTATTAACAATGAGAAGAACCTTGCCCTCGAACTGAGAGAAATCCAGCTCGGCGCCCTTGCCCGTCTGGGCCTTGAAGTCGTATATCTTTGCCATATTCTTTATGTTTTTAGCGTCTGCCGGCAGCAACAGCATAGCTGCCAGCAGTACGCTTGATATTAAATGCCGCATTGATTAGAGTTGTTTTACGAGCCAGTTCTGATAACCGATCTTCTCTATGAGGTCCAGCTGCTCCTCGTCCCAATACTGGTCCTCTTCCTCGTCCAACAGATATGCCTTGGTCAGGTCATAGGTTGTGGGGTCGCTTGCGAGGGCGGGCATAGCTTTGTAGAGCGTCTCAACGCCTTCCTTCTGGAGTTTGAGGTCAGCCTCGATGTAAGCCTTGGGGTCTTCAATAAGTTTGGTCTCATTGCTGACCTTCACTTCGGGAACGTATCCGAGGTCAAGCAGGCGGTCGGTGTATTTCTCGACCCAGCCCATTTCCTCGGTATAGTGGCCGATGTACTTCTCGCCAAGTTTGGTGAAGCCCTGGCTCTTGAAGAGTTGTCCCTGCATCTTGTGTACGAAAGCGCTGCCGGTAAGCTCGTTGATGATCATCTGAGAGATCTGGATAGTGTTTGTAAAGTCCATGATTTTTAATATTCAGTTGTTATTTATATCGTTCACGATGCAAATATACAACTTTATTTTTATATCGCAAGCGATATTTCAAAAAAGTATTAAACAATCGACAAATTTAAATTTTGGAGTAAAGAATCTACGTCGCCTGCAAGGGTACAGTGATGTCCGCCTATGGTTCCCGGGAGTCGGCTTCCCAGTCGTAGTCGATTTCTTGTTCCGGATGTTCATCCAGTCCGGGGTCGAACTCCTGGATGGGGCAAAGCAGTTCCGTTGCGGTCATTTCCTCGATGATCTCCTGGATATAGGCTGGCAGTTTCGGATAGAGATTGTATCCGGTATGATGCTCCAGCCAGTTGACGCTGTGGCTGTAACAGTAGAGACTCTTACCTTCTTTGAAACCCTCCGGAGGGACTACGAAAGCTATGGATTTCCATCCAAGGCTGCTGCGGGTTTTCTTGCACACGGAGACAAACCATCCGCTATGAAAGGGGCCATAGACAATATCAGCAGTGCCTTTGGGCTTTTCTTCTGCCCAGTGGCGGCATAGTTCAAGGACTGCGCTGAGATGCTCAGGTTCGGCGGGACTGTCTGGCTTCATCTCCCACATTGTCCAGTGAGGATCGGCCTCAACGGACTCGAAGCCCTCCCATCGTTCCTCCCGGTATCGGATAATGGCGTCAATTCGACCGTCCGCTCTTTCGGGAAGCCCTAACGAAGGAAGGTGCCTGCGACTCATCCTCGATTGAATCTTTGCCGGACTGAGGACCTCCTGTGCTGAAAGCAGGAGGGGAAGGATCACAAGAACTCCAATAATAAGACCCTTTTTCACAGCGGCAGATGAGAATCTCATATATTATTAGATGCGGTAGAAGGGCAAAAGTTAATACTGGCGGTAAAAAAAGCCCCGCAGTGGTTGCGGGGCCTTATCGCGGTATTTTTACATTTCGAAGTTGACGAGCATATTGAACTGCTCGAAGTCGGATTCGGCGTTCTTGTTGAAGGAGCCGCTTTCCAGCCAGGGGCCGAGTTCGGAGTATATTTTGTTGGCTATGAAAGTCATTGCCGCTACGCCGGGATGGCAGCCGCTGCTTCCGTTGTAGTCGTGCTTGGGCATATATGTCTGGTCGTTGAAACCATTGACCTGCAGCAGGTCGACGCACTTGGCGCCGTAATGCGAGGCCATCATAAGTATGCTCTGCTCCACGCCCTCGGAAAGATAGTCGCCTATGATGCAAACGATCTTGACACCGGGATACCGCTCATTCCAGAGCTTCAGGAGCTTGATGTAAGCGGTGCAGAATGTGGTGTCGTCAAGGCCCTCAATCTCTTCGCGGGTCGTAGCTGCGTCTGCCGTCTGGAACATACTTTCCATATCAGCCTCTGACGGGGCCTGAGCCGACTTGCAGAGGGCGGAACCAGGATAGAGCCGGTTGTCGTTGTGGGCCCAGTCGTTTGTGCCGCCGTGGAGCAGGATGACATCCGGTTCGCCAATACCGCCTTGCCTGAGGTAGCGCTGGGTGTAGCATTGAGTGTACCAGTGGTTGGTATTCTTGTCGGTATTGGTACTGCGGGCCACTGCGGAACCGGAGTAGGACATATTGAGGTCCAGCCGGGCATTCTTCATATGATTGTAAATCAACTGGTACCAATATGTCTGGTCAACGTTCCGCACGCATTCGCAGTAACTGTGGGTCGTGGTCTGGCAAGGATAATGGTAGGCATACGACCCCGGGATGTAGCCGGCGAAGGTGGAAATGGAGTCGCCGCATACGCTCACCCTCTTGGTCTCGGTATCCCTCTTATGCGGATCCGGAAGTACGCAGGCAGGCACTGGATATCCGTAATCCCCGGCTATCCAGGACTCGGCGGCGATGCCGGCTGCGGTGCATTTCGAGGTGTTGGCGTTCAGGCTTGCGAGCAGGGTGCCGTCCGTCATCTGCTGCACGCTCATTCCCGTCTCAAGGCTCGTCGAAGCGGGAGCGCCGGCTCCGGAGCGGGTATCAGCGTCGCGGTAGCAGGCGGCACCGTAAACCAGAGCCGTGTTGGTCTTGCCATAGAGGGCTCCCCAGTTCACGAACACGCTCGCGAACGCATCGATACTCTGGTAGGAGACGAGTATCTCCGGCTTGGTGATTGATGTGTAGCAGTTGGACATTGTGGTGGTGGCGTCGCCGTTGCTGAAGCCCAGCAGTCCGGCGGCGCCTCCTATAGTCTTATAGGTATATGTAGCGGGCTCGGTGAGGCGCTTCTCGCGGTTGTTGGACGTCTTGATGAGTCCCGGACGGGCCACGTTGTTCTCGAATATGACGGTGCCGCTGGTGTTCTGGTTCCATCCTGCAAGTCCTCCGACAAGCGAATAGTAGTTGGAGTTGATGCCCGTGGCGTACAGGTCGCCGTCCAGATATGCGCAATTGGTTACCGAAAGGGTGCCGGCAATTTTCTGGCAGGTATATCCAACGATACCGCCTACGTTGTACTGGCCTTGAACGTTAGCGTAAACCGTACAGCGGTCAACGGAGGCTTTTCCGCCGCTGACTGTCTGCATATGTCCGGCGATACCGCCAACGTCGTACTGGGTACTGCTGATGTATGAATGGCTTCCTACCACGCAGTTCTTGATCAATCCGTTTTCGAACCATCCTGCAATACCGCCGGTGTGAAATCCAAGACAGCCGACGAAGCCCTCGGCGCTGCATCCTTCAATCACGGAATTACCGATGACCGCGCCTGCAATCAGGGCGGCGCAGTGATAGCAGCAATAAACCTCGCAGCCGATGACGGTGGTACAGTCCTTAATATGGGTGTCCTTGGCAAAACCGCAGATGCCTCCCGTTCCTTTACCCAAAGAGGCAAGGACTCCGCTGTAGGTGCAGCCTTCAAACGTACAGCCGTCTGACAGGCCCACAAATCCGCCGGTAACGCCGAAGTTGTTGGCGTCCGACGTGACACTGCTCCTGCCGGACCAGGTGACCTTTGCCGTGCACTGAAGTTTTCCATCAAAAGAACAGCTCTTGAACGTGGAATTCCTGGCGCTTCCGGCCAGGCCTCCGAGGAACTGGTCGGTGCTTGTGATGTTGAACCCGGTCAGTTCGATGTCTTCGAAAGTACAGTTCTCCACTTTGCTGAACAGACCGTACTCGCCCTTGCTGACGGCGTCTTTCACAAAGCCTCTCAGCTTATGACCGTTGCCGAAAAGGGTGGCGCCGTTAAGGGCGACCGGCGTCCAGTCGGAGCTGATGTCGATATCGGCGCCCAGCGTGGCGGAGGCATTGCCCTTGGCGGCCCAGGCTTTGAGCTGGGCGAGGTCGAGTATGGTTGTCGACCAATTGAATTCGCTGAGTTTGATGTTGACGAGGGTGCCGTTGCGCTGGACCGTATTCTCGGAGGTGGTAGTCCTCATACCGCTGGTGCCTTCGGAAGTCACTGCGCTGACCTTGAATCCCGATGCCAGCTTCCCGGGAAGCACCGGAATATAATAATCGCCCTGGGTAAACACACTTCCGTAAGGCTTGAGTGATATCCTTGAACCTGCTTCGCTGATTTCCTTCACGACACCAGTCGAAGGGTCCACCACGGCCTTTCCGGAGATTGCTTCGCCGTTTCCGGCAACCAGAACGATCTCCGCGACATTATCCCTGTCAACGCTTACCCTGAGCAGTCCGATGACGTTCTTAAACTGCAGGCTTGCGCCCCTTGCGGCAGAAGCCACAGCGACCAGGGCTGACGGGTCGGCACAGGCATTCTCCGGCAGAGTCTGTTCGGAGGGGACGCTGACGCTTAAGAAGCCGTCGGAAGCATTATCTGCGGCCGAATATGGATATACTGCAAGCAGTTCGGTGGCGCTGTCGGAGATGCTGCCGCTGAGCGAGGCCGAACCTCCCTCGCAACTGCTGACGCTGAAGTCGCGCTTGCCGGTGCCGTCAAATATTGCCACATGGTCGGTGGTCTCCCACTTGAGGGACGGGAAGTCGAGCGATACCTTTGCGATCTGCTCGTTCCCGACGCTGATCGTGATGGGAACCAGTTTGCCTTCAGACGGCTTTTCTTCCGGGGTTACTTTCTCTGTGCAGGCAACTGCTGCCAGCAAAAGTGAGACATATATCAGTAATCTTTTCATAATCATTTGCTGTAGAAAGATGAACCAGTGTGCGAACCAGTGCTGGCAGAGCCTTGCACATAAGAAGAGTAATTAGATGAGTCAAGGGTCACTCCGCAGACCGAACCACCTGCCCCGCAATTCTTTAGCGTGGCCGAGTTGAGGCCTGCTACCGAGCCGGCGTTGGCTGCGTTGCCGCAAGTGACGGCTCCGCAATTCTTGTCGGAGGTTGCAACGTAGGAAGCGACTGCGGCGCGGCCGATTACGCCACCGGCGCAAGGGGAGGCGCTGTCGGACGTGTCTGCGTTAACCGAAGCTTCGTTTACGTTGCCGGAAGAGCTGATGCCGCTGCCGGTAATAAGATGGCCGATTATACCGCCGGCATTGACGCCGGGCGTGGAATTGTTGACGGCACTGACCGAACCCTTGTTGACATTGTCTTTTATGCTTATGCTCAGGCAGCCGTATCCGAGTATGCCGCCTGCATTGGCGCCATTGGCGTGGACTGAGCCGGAAGTGGGCTTGAAATCGCCGCCCAGCGTGACGGATGCGAGATTGGTGCAACCCTGGACGCTGTTGCCGCTGCCCTTCTCCTGGAAGGCACACACGCCGCCGACGGCGACCCAGCGGTTGTTCTCTACATTCACCGTGCAGCTTACGCCTGCATTGTTGATGGAGTTCTTGAGGGAGCAACCATTGTTGAGGGTGCCGCAGACGCCTCCTGTGCGAACAGTCTGCTCAAAATACACATCGACCTGGCCGTTGTTGGTACATCCGTCCATTATCGTGCCGTTGTAAATGGATGCTGCCACGCCTCCGAAACTGCTCCAGTTGGCATACGTGCCTCCCTGGCCCACCGTAAGCGAACCTTCGTTGACGCAGCCCTCGACGGCGCCGGCATCAATATCGGCGAACACTCCGCCGCCAAGGGTGGTGTTGTTGAACGTGTTCCAGGTGAAAGATGCATGGTTGGTGCAGTCTTTTACGGTGAGGTTCTTACCATATCCGACGATACCGCCCACGTAGAAGACACCGGCGGAATATGTGGCGTTCAGCTTGATGTCGCCGTAGTTGCTGCAGTCCTTGACGAGCTTGGCGTAGCTGGAGTTGCCCAGGATGCCTCCGACACGGAAGGTGCCGGGATTGTTGTTGATTATTGTGCCGTAATTGACGCATCCCTCGAAGGTGACGGCCTCGTCGCACTGGGCCACTATACCGGACATGGCTCCCGGGGCTGTTGTTCCGTCGCTGCTGGAGGCGACTCCGGTTTTGGGGGCGTTGTTGGTGACAGTTCCGTAATTGATGCAGTTCTTCACCGTGCCGGTGGAGGCCACGTTGCCGCAGATTCCGGCAATACGTGTTTTGCTGGTTGCGTCGGATGCGACTTCAACGGCGGCGAAATTGATGATGTTCTCAAGGTTGGTGGCGCCCATGGTCTTGGCGATGACGCCGGCGTAGTACCAGGTGTAGTTGTTGCTGGACGCAGAATGGGTGAAGTGGCTCACTCCGTCCCAGGTCTTGCCGTCCTTGGAACCAATGATCAGGTTCTTGATGCAAGCCTGTCCGCCGTTCTTGGTGTTGCGGATGAATCCGACGTATTCGGATGTGGTGACCTGAAGATTGTATATTGCGTGTCCCTGGCCGTCGAAAGTGCCCTCGAAGTCGGAGCGCGGAGTCCATTTTTTCCCGCTCATATCGATGTCGGCGCCGAGTTTGTACACCTCGCCGGCGCTGAACACCGTATTGTTGTTCCACTCCAGGAGCTCATCAGCGGTGGTAATGGGCTTGCTGAACTCTCCGATGCCTGAAGTGACCTCACCCAGGTTGAAGCCGCCGGCGCGCCCAAGGGTCATGGCGTTAGATGTGGTTTTGGTCAGTTTGACGCCGCTTACGTTCTGGAACTCCAGCGAGAAACCATTGCTGAACTGCACGGGCAGCAGGGCGATGTAATAGTCGCCCGCGGGGAAGCTCTTCCCGCTGCCGGCTTCAATCGAAATGCTGGTCTGGGGGGAGACAACGCTTTCGACCGCTCCGGTGCTTGCGTTGATAACTGCCTTGCCTGCAACAGTTTCACCTTTGGCTCCGCTCAGGGTGACAGAGTGGATCTGGCCGTCGAAATCGCTGCCGATGGTGAACTTGAGCAAGCCTACGGCATTCACGAACTTGATATGGTTTCCGCCGTCGACAACGCCAACTGCAACGGTTGCACCGGATGCATTACAACTGCCTGCAGACACGACCTGCACTGCAGGAATGGTTGCGGTGAAACTCCCGCCGCTGAATGAATTGAAGGCGGAAGCGGGGAAGATGGCGCTCAACGAGGTGGCACCATCTGCAACAGAGCCTTCGAAAGTCGCAGTCGTGCCCTGGTTGGTGCCGGCTTTGATAGTGAAGACACATTTCTCGTTCCCGTCCCAGATGGCAATTGCATCGGAGTTCTGCCACTCAACGGAAGGGAAGTTCCTGAGCGTGGCGCGGGTGTTAGGCGTTCCGGCACTGATTTCCATAGCTACCTTCCCGGAAACAGGTAGTTGAGTGTCCTGCGGTGCAGCCTGCTCCTCCTTGTCGCAGGAGACGCAGAGTGCCGCACAGAGAGCCGCAGAGGACCAAAAAGACAATAAATGTTTCATATTACAAAAATAAAAAAATCTTTTTAATCCCCGAGCAGCCTTCTCCAAGGTGACTCACAATTCCAGGAAGATTTCTCTAAGCCGGTCGATTTGTTCGACCGTGGTGGCCCAGCTGGTGGCGAAGCGGGTAATGGCACGACCGTCGGGAAGCGCTTCCCAGACTTCATACTGAACCTTGCCTTCGAGTTTGTACATCTGCTCACGGGTGAGGATGGGGAACTGCTGGTTGGTTGGGGAGTCTATGTACAACGGGATTCCGATTCCGGAGAATAACCGTTTTAATTCCATAGCCCGTTCAATCGCATTGCGGGCAATGGTCATATACAGGCCGTCCGTGAACAGGGTGTCAAACTGGACGCCCAGGAGCCGGCCCTTGGCCAGCAGTGCGCCGTGCTGTTTCACCGTCGTGAAAAAATGGGCCGGAGCCTTGCCGGGGAACACGACCGCTTCTCCGCATAGCGCCCCAACCTTTGTGCCGCCGATGTAAAAAACATCGCACAGCCTGGCCAGTTCCGGCAGGGACAGGTCGCAAGCGCCACTTGCAAGACCATATCCCAGACGGGCCCCGTCCACAAAGAGCGGAAGTTTATACCGTCGACATACCTCGCTGATGCGCGTGAGTTCTTGTTTTGTGTACAGCGTGCCATACTCTGTCGGGAACGATACATACACCATCCCGGGGATTACCATATGCTCCCAGGCACCGTCAGCATAGAATTGTTCCAAATATCCCTCCAACTCGCCGGAATCCAGTTTTCCCTCGTGAGAGGGAAGCGTAAGGACCTTGTGGCCGCCGAACTCAATTGCTCCGGATTCGTGTACGGCAATATGGCCCGTCTGCGCGGCCAGAACGCCCTCATAGCCTTTGAGGACGCTGTCAATCACCGTGGCGTTTGTCTGTGTGCCACCGACCAGAAAGAACACGTCGGCATAGGGGATGTTCACCGCTGCCCGAATCTTCTCGCGGGCACTCTCCGAGTACGCGTCAAAGCCGTACCCCGGCTCCTGATTCATATTGGTATCAGCCAGTCTTTTGAGAATGAGGGAATGAGCGCCCTCGCTGTAGTCGCAGGTAAAGGAAAGCATAATAATTCAGTGAATTCCGATAAGTCGGTCAAATATACAATAAAAATGTCGTTTCCCTACCAGCCCCCTAGAAGCTGAACTTATAGCCTCGGCCTCGGCTACAAGTTCAGCTTCTAGAGGATTGTAGCGTTTTTCGAAACCTTTTGAATCTCAACCCCTTATCAAATCTCCTGTGCGCATTTTGACGCATAGGAGATACAGTTATTGCTGAAAACCAAAAGATTAACGGGAAGATGCTAATCTATTGCCCACGATATTCCGTCGTTTGGTGTGGTACCTTTGAACATAATGTGTACTTGCCTGTCCAAGTGAAGCACAATGTCCAAGTCTAGATATGTTGCGGATGAGTTAAAGTGAAAACTGTTAACGGTAGCTGTTCCTGATATCTGAGTGGTCGATTCGGATGCCGTACGATCAGAATGCAAACCTGATACCGAATAATCGGCAGAGCCATTATCCTCAAAAAAGAGCCAGAGAAAACCGTAATACGGGATTTCGTATAAGCACAGCTGATTAATACGGGGGCTTCCTGGATATGAACTGATATAAACAGAACAATCATTAATCTCAATTTCGCCCATCTTTTGTTCCTTGGAAAACAGATGCCAGTTGTTCTTCCCCAAAGCTATAGTTTCCATATTGGCTTCATATCCACTCATAAGATACAGGGCTGTTTCCTCCTCAATCTTTATGACACCTTTCGCCCCAAAAGGCATTGTCTCCTTGCCGCAAGAACAAAAGAGAATAGCCGTCCAAATAATTAGTAACGACTTGTTCATGTTTAAAAATGATAGTTATCTAAAAGGTGAATTCTAATTAGAAGTGCAACACACTTCAAAAGTCAAAGCTAAATAATTGTTTACAATATTCCAAAGGAGTCCTGTAGCCGAGTGACTTACGGGGCCTGCTCTTAAAACTCAAGTGTCGTTTGCAACATAATGACTCTCAGCTGTTTACGGTTCTCGTTTAGGCCTTTTGACGCATAGGAGATACAGTTGTTGCTGGAAACCAAAAGATTAACGAAAACACACGGACCGTGGCTGAGGGTCCAGAGGATGGATGGTCGGCTACGATAATGGGGTGTTTTTGATACTGATGGTCCCGCGAATGGACCCTCGGCCACGGTAAGGAACGTTCATTCGAAAAACGGGCGGGTGGGAAACCGCCAGGCTGGAGCGCGGGGGCTATTTCGCGCGGCCGATGAGTTTTTCGGAGAAGTCGGAGAGGGGGGTGGTGTCGATGGGGAGTGCGGAGACGGCTTCGAGGGCGAGGGCGGAGTAGCGGCGGATTTCGGCGCGGGCGTCGTCGGCCACACCGAGTTCGTCGTACAGGCGCTTGACCTCGGCAATCTTGGCGCGGCGCTCCTCGGGCGTTGCGGGCTCGCGGCAGAAAGCCTCCAGGAAAGCGGCCGGATCGTCGGTCTTCTGAAGGGCGCGAATGGTAAGCCAGCTCTTCTTTTCGTTGATGATGTCGCCGCCGATGGGCTTGCCGAAGACCTTCTCGTCGCCGTAGGCATCGAGGTAGTCGTCTGCCACCTGGAAGGCCATTCCGAGCTGATAACCATAGCGGTACAGAGTTTCGCACTCTTCCGCGCCGGCGCCTGCCACCATAGCGCCGACCTTGGCGCTGCAGGCAATGAGCACGGCGGTCTTTAGCCCTATCATTTGCTCATATTCGGGCATACTCACATCCGTCCGGCTCTCGAACTCCATATCGAACTGCTGGCCTTCGCACACCTCGGCGGCTGTTTTGGAGAACAACTCCACAACCGCATCGCGGCAGAAAGAAGGAGCCTTGACGATGCGCTTGTAAGCGTCGATGAGCATCACGTCACCGCTCAGTATGGCTGTATCCTCGTTCCACTTCTTCCACACGGTAGGCACGCCGCGTCGCAGGGGCGAGCGGTCCATAATATCGTCGTGAATCAGGGTGAAGGTATGGAAAACCTCCAGCGCGGCCGCGCAGTCGAACACCTCCGGCGGCAGCTGTTCGCAGAACAGGCCGCAGGCCGTGAGGCAGAGGGTGGGGCGCAGGCGCTTGCCGCCAATGCCTATCATATAGCGTAGAGGGTCGTACAGGCCGGCAGGCTCAGAGGTGAACTCCACCGAAGCGAAGAGCCTCTCCACCTCAGAGGATATCAGCTGTGCATCAGTCATCTGCTAATACTTCTGAGGGTTGAGGGCAAGGTAATCGCGGAACAGTTCAAGGCAGGCCTCGCGGTCAACCTCGGTCATATAGCCTTCCAGCTTGTCGCGGCCGCCGAAGATGCGGTCGAACTTGTCGTCGCGGAAGCCTATCATACCGTTGTCTTCTATGTTGCAACCGTAGTATATCTTGCTGATATTGGCCCACATACAAGCGCAGAGGCACATGTGGCAGGGCTCGCCCGTTGTGTAGAGCTCGCAGCCGCTGAGGTCGAAGGTGCCAAGGCGGCGCCCGGCGTCGCGTATGGCCGCAACCTCGCCGTGGCAGGTGGCGTCGTTGTCGCGCAGCACGCAGTTGTGGCCGCGCCCGACAATCTCACCGTCCTTAACTATAATAGTTCCGAAAGGCCCTCCGTGGCCATTCTCAATGCCTTCACGCGCTTCGCGTATGGCAAGTTCCATATATCTGTTCATATCTCAGTCTGACTAACTATGCAAATATAACTATTTTCGGTTTATCCAAGCAGGAGCAGCACCACTCCGGCCGCCATCACTGCCAGGTTCAATCCCTTCGCCTTCAGGTTACCCTCCTTGAAGAACACCGCCCCGCAAAGGAACGTAATTATCACCGCCGCCCGCCGTATCACGGACACCACGCTCAGCAGCGCGTCCGGCTGCTTCAGCGCAAAAAAGTACAGCGCATCCGCCCCCGTAATCAGCACCGCCACAACCACCAGCCACCAGTCCCACTGAAACACTATTTCGTCGTGGCGTTCTGCCTGGAAGGGAGTCCCCTGATGGGCCGTGGCCGCCCGTGGCCGCCAGACTAGAAGCGCCAGCCCCAGCAATATGGTAATATAAAGGTTGGTCCAGCTCTGGACGAACAAGGGTTCCATTCCGTGCATGATGTGCTTGTCATACAGGGCGCTGGCCACGCCGGTGAGAATCGATATTCCCATCCAGATGAACCCCGACTTGCGCACCTCCGCCGGCGCATCGCCCCGGCTCGTGCGCCCAAGCATATACAGCGCCGCAAGCACTATGAGCACTCCGGCCCACTGCATCCAGCTCAGCACCTCGCCGTACAGCACGATGGAAAACAGCACCACGAACAACGGCCTCGACCCCTTGAGCATACTCACCGTAGTGAGCGGCAGCAACTTGAGTCCGACCATACCCGAGATCCACGAAGCCGTAACCAGCAAAGCCTTGAAAGCCAGCCGCAGGTGGTCCTCCCAAGGCCCCAGCCTCAGGAACGGCGAAACGAAAAGCGTAGAAAGGGCAGTCGCCACAAGAAGAACGACAATCACGCCGTTCTTCTTGAGAGCCTGCTTCTTCGCTGCGTCGTATAGACCCAGCAGGAAGGATGAACCGACTGCCAGCAGAGTCCACATACTACTTCACTTCCACCCACTTGCCGGGCGCCAGTGCCGACACGGAAGCGTCGTACATTGCTCCGCAGCTCACTGCAGGCAGGTAGAAACGTCCGGGATATGTGGCCACCAGCTTGGTCTTCACCGTCACGCTCGCGCCGGCGCCGAGGTCGAAGAAGCTGTAAACCCTGTCGTCACGGATGTCCTGGTAGGAGATTCCGTCAGGATAGGAAACAGACTCCGAATACAGACGCTCGTTCTGAATCTCCCATCCGGAAGGGAACTTATGGTTGAGGGCAAGGTCGCGAAGCGCAGCGCCGCCCGGGTTGCTCACGGTAACAGCGGAATAGAAGATGGCACCGCGCTCAAGGGTGCTCACATCCACCGGCCAGCCCTTGTCGTCGATATACTTCACGCTGATCTTCAGCCCGTTGCTTACGGCCTTCTCCTCGGAAGCCAGGGGGATGCCGGTGACCGAAGCCACTGCATAGAGTTCGCCCTGACCCTTGTTCTCCACCTTGACCTTCAGACTCTCGGCATCAGCGGCCACGGGCAGGTCGGCGGATTCGATGCATTTGCCGCCGGAGGCCTTGCCGGAGGAGGCGCCGGCGCTCCAGGACGCCTGTACGGGGCCGCCATTGGAGCGCGCATAGTCGCAAACCGAGTAGAGGCTCCATGCGCAGGACTGCGTGCTCATCCAGACAGACTTGTCGTTGAGTCGTCCTGCAATGTCGGCGGCAATGCGGAACGCCTCCTTGTCCTGACCGGTCAGGATCATAGTCCTGAGGGCCACGGCGCGGTTGCGGTCGGCGCTGCCGTAAGCCTCGTAGCTCTTGTCGTCGTACGAAAGCGGAGCGGCTATCTCGCGGGCCACGTTCTTCTTGCCGTCTGCGGCATAGGCGGCTGCAAGCAGCCACGCTGCGCCGTCAGGCATCTTCTTCACCTGCTCGCGCAGGAGGTTCATGGCGCTGCGCTGCGGCTTGCCGGCAACTGCCAGGGCATATACGCCATATGCGCGGGAGGTGAGGTCTTCCTGTTTGTCGGAGACCGCACGGCCGAGCCAGTAAATCAGTTCCTTCTTCATCTCAACGGGCACGGCATATCCCTGATCTTCAGCCTCTTTCATAAAGTGCAGCACATAGGCGCTGCCGAAGAGGGAAGAGCTCTTGCCGCCCGGCCAGTAGGAGAAGGAACCGTCGCTGCGGCGGTATCCGGGCAGACGACGTATTGCCGCCTCGATGTTGATGCGGCTCTTCTTGCGGGCGTTCTCGTCCATATTCACCACCTTGTCCAGGTAGAGCTGCGGGAATACTGCAGATACCGTCTGCTCGATGCATCCGTAAGGATACTGCACCAGGTATTTCATACGTGAAGCAAGGTCGATGGCGGGGATGGTGGAGAGCTCGAGCCCTGCCGTATTGCTTCCCTTGGTGCCAAAGAGCTGAACCTCAATCTCTTTGCTCTCGCCCGGGCCCACCAGGGCGGTGGTGCTGCGGGTGACTTCCGGATTGGGGTTGAGCACATCTATCTCTATGTCGTGCGAGGACTTGTCGCCCTTGGCGGAGGCGCATACACCCACGCGGGCAATTCCGGTCTCGTCCTGCACCTTGACGGCAAAGTAGCACAGCTGGTTGCCGGCGGCCTGGATATCGACCTGCTGCTTCGACGGGCCTTCAATCTCCACCGGACCGGAGACCTTGATGTCAACGTCAACCTTGCCGACGCCGTCCTTCAGGGCCATTACGGTCACGGGAACCTGGATGCTCTCGCCAACGTTGAGCGTCCTCGGCAGCGTCGCCTGCACCATCACCGGCTGCGTAACGGCAACGTTACTGGAGCAACTGCCCTGAGCGGCACCGTCGGTGGCTATGACCATCGCGCGAAGCGAGCCGACGTACTGAGGAATATCAACCTCGTGCCTGCCGGTCTTGCCAGCCTTCAGGGTGAAGGGGCCGATGTAACTGACCACCGGGGTGAAGCGCTGTGCGCCCTGCGGACGCATTGCGGTGGATGCGGCCTCGTCGTCACCGCCTATCGCGAAGAGCTGCTCTATCTTGCCTCCGTAGGCTCCGATGACCTCGTCGTAAAGGTCCCAGGTGCGGACGCGGAGGGCCTCCTTGGAGTAGAATGCCTTCCATGCGTCGGGCGTACGGAAGTCGGTGAGGCCCAGCAGGCCCTCGTCCACCAGCGCCACCACATAACTCATCGCCTTGCCGCTCTTCTCCTTCACGCTGAAGGCCAGTTTGCTCTCCGGCTTGACCTCCGCAGGGATGTCGATGACCGGGTACAGGTGCGAGCAGGCGTCTTCCACGTTGAGGTTGCACACGCCGTACAGGCGGAGGGGTGCGTCGTTGAGGCTGCAGGAATGAGGCTGCACCAGTGTGACGAACGCATATACGTTGGGAAGCATCGCTGCCGTCACGGGAACGCGTATCTCCGTCTCGCCGTCGCCGCACTCAACCCAGTCGGAGCTGAGGATACGGCCGCCTTTCTCAAGCGAAACCAGCGCACGGCTGCCCTTCGATGAAGGAATCTTCAGACGGGCGACGTCGCCGACCTTGTACTTTTCGGCATCCGGAGCGATGCTGAGGAGGGTTGCGGCGTCGCTGCCTTCGGCGGAAGCGCTGTAGTTCTCATATACTTCGCAGACCATTGCGGTAGCGTGGCCGCCGGCCTCGTCGCTCACGCGTACGAAGTACAGGCCCTCGGGAGCGTCTGCCCAGTCGTAGGTGAAGGAGCCCTTTCCGTTCCCGGTGCGCACGTGCAGGTTCTTGACACACTCCCTGCTGCTGCCGGACATATAGTTGGCCAGCTGCGAACTGGCGTCCCACCACCAGCTCCAGTCGAGGTGGAACACCTCCACGTGCAGGTCGGACACGGATACGGGATTACCGTAAGGGTCAACCGTCACAATGTCGAAGCGGTGCTGCTTGCCCGCCTTCAGGAATTCCTCGCCCCAGGGGGAGCGGTCCTGCTCAACCTTCATGCCCACATAGCAGTCGAACGGCGACATTTTGAACGAAGAAACGCCGGTGCTGAACTCCCCTGAGGGTTCGAAGGCGCGCATAATGAAGTCTATGCTGAGCATACCGGGGACGCCCTGGCCGCGCAGGTCCATAGCCGTGCTGATGGTGGCCTGGCCGTTCCCGTCGGTGGTCATATCGGGGAAATAGAGTTCCTGGGAGGTGAAGTTGCGGCTGTCGTCCTTGAAATCGTAGTCCGCATATCCCTTGAAGCTTGTGGCGGCGTTCTTCAGTTCAACGTCTCCGTTGATCTTGAGACCCGCGCCCGGAGCGCCGTAGAGCCACTTCACGTCCACGGTGCCTATGCAGCTGCTGTTTGGCACGAGGAGCTGGTCGACAAAGCTGAGCCTGATGTCCAGCTTGTTGGGCTTGACCGTCTCTATGCGGAGGGTCTTGCTGAATTCCTGCGAGCCAATCTTCACCCTCACGCTCCAGCGGCCCGTAGGCGCATCGGCGGCGGTGGAGAAGGGGAAATGATATATGTGGCTGCCGTCGTTGCGAACGGTAAGGGTGGAGGTCACCTGCCCGTCAGGATTGCGGAGTTCTGCCACGACGGGGTGGCCGGCGGGAAGGTCCTCACCTTCGGCCATAGTGATGACGGAGATGTGCATCGTGTCGCCGGGACGCCATACGCCGCGCTCTCCGAAGATATATGCCTTCATTCCTCCGTCGCGGGTGCTGCCGCTCACGTCGAAGTTACTGGTAGAGAGCGACTTCTCGTTCTTGAGAGCGAGGTATGCGGCTCCCTTGTCGGAGTTGGCTATCACATAGTGGCCGTTGCCTGCAGGGAAGCTGGCGCGCCCGTCCTTATCTGTTACGGCCTTGCCGATTTCCTGCAGCACGTAGTCGTACAGCTTGATGCGCACTCCCGCCAGAGGCTTGCCGCTCAGGATGTCGCAGGCGAACACTTCGGTCTTGTTGTCGGAGTCCTTGGCGATCAGGGCCAGGTCGCTGGCAATCAGGAAGGTGCAGCGCTCGTCGTAGGTCTCGTAGTCGCCGAAGTAGGCGTCGCTGTCCCAGAAGTCCTCTTCTTCCAGAGGCTCCATTCCGCGAATCTCCACGAAATAGATGGCTCCGGGCTCCGGACTCACCAGTTCGTCCATACTGATGGCATAGTTGCGTACCATTCGCAGGTGCGGGGCGTCGGTGGCCCCGAGCACCACGGTGGTATCTGCCACGACGCGGGCTACCTTGAAGAGGTTGTAGCGGGCCTCGTAGGTATCGAACTGCATGAACTGCAGGATGTTGCTTGTGTAAATCTTGCGTACGCGGAAACGGGCCTGAGCGTAGCCGTATGAGCTGAACAGCAGGTCCATATCGCCGGTGCTGGGAAGTATGCTGCCATGGCTCACCAGCCTGATGGTGGGGACTTCCGGAGTGGGAAGGGCCTCTTCGCTTCCGTCGTAGGCTTCGTAAGCCACTTTGGCCGCCTGTTTAGCCGCTGGTTTGCCGTTGCCGGAGGTACAGCCGATGGCAATCATCCCCGCCAGGATGACGCCGCCTATAAGTTTGGAGATTCTCATATTATTTGGTTATATTTGTTTCAGATGTCCAAAAGTACGAAAATTATTTTGATTCTGAGTCCGCTGCTGATACTATATGCAGTGTGTCTTCCCCGCAATCTTTTTCCGTCGCCCTGCAGCGCCGTGCTCACCGACAGGAACGGAGATTTGCTCGGAGCCCGTATCTCGGCTGACTGTCAATGGCATTTCCCGCCCGCCGACACGGTGCCGGACAAGTTTGCCAAATGCATAATAACGTACGAGGACAAGCGCTTCCGCCTGCATCCCGGAGTGGATTTCCTGTCGGCCGGGCGGGCCCTGCGGCAGAACCTGGCGCACAGAGGGGTGGTAAGCGGCGCCAGTACCATCACAATGCAGGTGATACGCCTCAGCCGCCGGGGAGCCCCCCGAACGATACCCGAAAAACTCCTGGAGGCCGTAATGGCAACCCGTCTGGAGATGCGCTGCAGCAAAGACGAAATCCTGCTCCTGTATGCTTCCAACGCCCCTTTCGGCGGCAATGTAGTAGGCCTTGATGCTGCCGCCTGGCGCTATTTCGGCAGGCCTGCCGGCGACCTCTCCTGGGGCGAGAGCGCAATGTTGGCCGTGCTGCCCAATTCCCCGGCGATGATCCATCCCGGCCGCAACCGCGAGCGCCTGCTGCAGAAGCGCAATTTCCTGCTGGACAAGTTATACCAAAACGGCACGATAGACGAAGTGGAGTGCGAGCTTGCCAAGGACGAACCCCTTCCCGACAAGCCCCTGCCAATGCCCGACAGGGCGTACCACCTGCTGGAGCGTATGCGTGCCACCGTCGGCGACAGGACCTGCACCTGCACCATAGACGGCGCCCTGCAGGACAGGGTGAACGCTATCGCCCGCTCCTGGTTCCGGGTCAACCACGGCAACCTGGTTGACAATATGGGCATACTGGTGAGGAGCGTCCGCAGCGGGGAAGTGCTTGCCTATTACGGCAATGCAATGGGGCTGATGCCCGGGCTCCGTGGCGCGTCAGTGGATATGATTCCTGCGCCCCGGTCCAGCGGCAGCACCCTCAAGCCGCTGCTCTATGCGGCGATGCTGCAGGACGGCCTCATCCTCCCAGGCACGCTCATCAAGGATACCCCGTACAACTACAACAACTTCTCTCCGCATAATTATTCCCGCAGTTTCGACGGTGCCGTGCCGGCCTCGGAAGTCATTTCCCGCTCGCTCAATGTGCCCTCGGTGCGTATGCTGGAGCGCTACGGGGCGGCGCGCTTCCTGGACCTGCTGCGCGATGCCGGCTTCTCTACGATGACCCGCGATGCCGGCCATTACGGCCTCTCGCTCATCCTCGGCGGTGCGGAAATCACCCTGGAAGACCTGGTGGCGGTGTACCGAAATATGGCCCTAAAACTGCTTGACGAGGATGAGGAGGACGTTTCGCCCTTCTCCCGCTCGGCCGTGTGGCTGACCTTCGATGCGCTTTCGAAAGCCGGCCGCCCGGAGGAGGAATCGTCGTGGCAGGGATTCAGCTCCGGCCGCAAGGTGGCGTGGAAGACCGGCACCAGCTGGGGCAACCGCGACGCCTGGAGCGTGGGCGTCACACCCGACTACATAGTAGGCGTATGGGTGGGCAACAGCGACGGTGAGGGAAGGGCCGGAATGACAGGAGTCGCCGCGGCCGCGCCCGTTATGTTCGATGTTTTCGCATCGCTGCCGCCCACCGGCTGGTTCAGCATGCCGCTGGACGATATGGTGCCGCTGGAGGTGTGCCGCCGCAGCGGTCTGCCGGCCTCCCGCATCTGCCCCGAGCGCGATACCCTGTGGGTGCCGGACATAGAGCAGAGGCCCGATGAGTGCCGTTACCACAGGGTGGTGCACCTCGATGCCGAAGGGCGTATGCAGGTGAACGGCAGCTGCTACCCGGTGGAGAAGATGGTGGAGAAGGTGTGGTTCGTGCTCCCTCCGGCAATGGAGTGGTACTATATGCAGAACCATCTGGACTACAGGCCTTTGCCTCCCAAGCATCCGGATTTCGACGCCGCTTCGGAAACCGTCAGCCCCATAGAGATCATCTATCCCCAGCAGGGGGGCACCGTAGTGCTTACGGTAGGCCTGGACGGCCGCGAGCAGGGAGTGGTGCTGAGGGCCGCCCACCGCGATCCCACAGCCGAACTGTACTGGCATCTGGACGACTCTTTCCTTGGAACGACCAGAGGCCAGCACGAATTGCTCGTACGCCCGGCCCCCGGCAAGCACCTGCTTACAACAATGGACGCCACGGGGGCTTCCCGCAGCGTCCAATTCAATGTGAAGTAGCGCTTCAGGCTACTTGATTCCGTATTTGGCCAGGATGGTCAGGATGGGCTTCTCGATGGACTTGTACCACATATAGTAGCCGTAGTCGTCGGGATGCGTGCCATCTACTGAGTATTCGTGCTTGCCATTCCCGCAAGCGTCGGTCTGGATGAAATACACGTCTTTGTATTTGGGATCCTTCAGCAGTTCGTTGAAGAGGGTGCTGGCCATATCCTGCTTGGCCTGCTCCCTGGCGTTGTAGGTGATGGAGAAGTTGCGGTTCTCGCGGTAGATGGTCTGCTGGAAGATGAGGGGCTTGCCGGGATGTGCGGCCACAAGCTTGTCGATGAACGGTTTGAGGCGCTCCTTTATCATCTTGTAATCGGGATTCGAGAAGGAATCGAAAACATATGCGTCAGCCTCCACGTCAACCAGAACATCAGCGAAATAAGGTTGCATCTTGCAGTTGCCGCTCATACCGAAGCCGAGTACCTGCATACCGGTGTTGCGCATGAACTGCATCGGATAACTCATTCCGGGGCGGCTGGTACTTACGCCGTGCGTGTAGGAGGAGCCGTGGAACACGATAGCGTGGCGGAACTGGTTGTCGAGCCTCCTGATATAAGAACCTGCCTCGACGCCAATCTGTATAGATTTGATCTCGGTGTAGATGGGGAGGTAAAGGATGCAGTCCTTGTCGCCGGGAGCCATATCCTTAATGAGTACGAGGTTCTCCTCGCTGCCCTCTTTCTTGGGAGCGCCGGATGCGGCCCAGGTCCAGTTGCCCTTCTTGTCCTTGATATAGAGGTCGTAGCCACGGTAGGCTATCGGCATTGTGGCAACGGTGTTGTATGCCTGGCCCCATTTGGTCTTTACGCTGATGGTGGTGGAGTTGGTGGTGAACTGCACGGTGAGACCCGGCGAGCAGCGGGCCTGGAAGTTCTCACCCTTGCTCATACCCTTGTACTTCAGGGTGTCGATACGCTGGTAGGGATTGGGAGTATCGTAGAACATCTTGCCCTTGAGGCCGATGTCGGCTGCCTCGGTGAAGCTGTAAGCCACGTTCTTGGGAGTGGTGGGGTTGTCCAATACGGCCTGGAGCTTTGCGAAATGCTTGTCGTCGTAGGATTTGGTTACGTTGTACAGGCTGGTGGCGCAGGAGCTGGCCAGCACTAGTATCAACGAAGCGAGGAGTATTTTTTTCATTGCCTTTTGGTTTTTAGTCTTACAAATATATGAAATAATCCGTAATTTCGCGGTCGTTATGAAGGAATTCGAGATAAGTTGTCCGCTTACGCGAGAACCCAGGCTCAAGGAGATAGAAGCCAGGGCCGGAGGATTGCGCTGGGTATTGAAGAAGCGCTCAATAGACGCCCGCAAGGAACCCGTATGGCGCTATCAGTATGAGGCTTACGAGCCCGGTGAGGAGTCTGCGGCATATGTTCAGGAGCCTTATCAGGACGTGCACGACGCCCCTGCGGTACTGGTGGTGGGCGCCGGCCCGGCCGGAATGTTCGCCGCCCTCAAACTCCTCACGCTGGGCCTGAAGCCGGTGGTGCTGGAGCGCGGTAAAGACGTCCACGCGCGCAAGTTCGATATGGCTCGCCTGTCCCGCGAGGGAGTGGTGGATCCGGATTCCAACTACTGCTACGGCGAGGGAGGCGCCGGAGCGTTCTCCGACGGCAAACTCTACACCCGTTCCTCCAAGAGGGGCGACAACCGCGAGGTGCTGCACCAGCTGGTGGCGTTCGGGGCCTCGTCGGACATACTGATCGACGCCCATCCGCATATCGGCTCCGACAAGTTGCCGGCGGTGGTGGAGAATATTCGCAAGTGCGTTATTGCGCGCGGCGGGGAATATCACTTCGGGGCCCGGGTAACGGCGCTCGAGCGCACGGAACCTGAGGGATGGACGGCAGTCTGCGCCGACGGCAAGCGCTTCTCCGGCCGCAGGATTATCCTGGCCACCGGCCATTCCGCCCGCGACGTGTACGAGATGCTGGAGCGCGGCGGCGTGCCCCTGGAGGCCAAAGGTTTTGCGCTCGGCGTGCGGGTTGAGCATCCGCAGGAGAAAATAAACTTCCACCAGTATCACGGCACCTGGAAGCCCGGAGTGCCGGCGGCTGAGTATTCCTTCGTGGAGCAGGTGGACGGCAGGGGAGTGTTCTCTTTCTGTATGTGCCCCGGAGGCATTCTGGTGCCGTCGTCCACGGAACCCCGGACGGTGGTGCTCAACGGTATGTCCAATTCCGGCCGCAGCGGAAAGTTCGCCAATGCCGGCGTGGTGGTCCAAATCGAACCGGAAGACGTGCCCGGCAGCAGTCCCTTCAGGCTGATGGACTTCCAGCAAAAGGTGGAACGGGAGATGTTCGATTATTGCGAACGGCGCCGCTGCAGCGGGGAAAAGGACCTGCCGCAGAATCCGATGGCCGCTCCCGCACAGCGTATGGAAGATTTCTGCCTCGGCAGAATCAGCAAGAAGATGCCGCCGACCTCATATTTCCCCGGTGTGATAAGCGCGCCGCTACACGAATTGCTGCCGCCAATCGTGGCCCAGCGCCTGCAGAAGGCCTTCCCGAGGGTGAAGATGAAGGGATACTACACCAACGCCGCGCTGCTGTTGGGTGTTGAGTCACGCACCTCGTCGCCCATTCGCGTACCGCGCGACCCCGGGACGCTTGAGGCCATCGGCCTGCCGGGAGTGTATCCCTGCGGCGAGGGAGCCGGGTATTCCGGAGGAATCGTGAGCAGTGCGATCGACGGAATCCGCAGCGCCGTGGCAGCCGGATCCGGAATCTGAATCTGAAATAATCAGGCTAAAGTTTGAGGACCGCGTCCGCGTAGGAAGTTGCGGCGGGACGGTGCGTGATGCACAGTATGGTCTTGCTGCCCCTGTAGCGGGCACCGAGCCGCTCGAGCAGCTCCAGTTCCGTATCGGCGTCGAGGGCCGAGGTGGCCTCGTCGAGCACAAGTATGCCGCCGGGACGCAGCAGGGCGCGGGCAATGGCAATACGCTGGGCCTGTCCCTCGCTCAGGCCGGCGCCAATCTCGGCGCAGACCGTATCCAGCCCGTTCTCCAGTTCATATACGAAATCTGCAGCGGCGAGATGCAGGGCCTCGTGCAGGCGTGCCTCATCTGCAGCAGGGTCGGCCATCAGCAGGTTCTCGCGTATGGTGCCGCTCATAAGACTATTGCCCTGAGGCACATACATAAAGTTGCAGCGGGTGCGCACGCCGGAAGGGACGCTCTGTACGCCGGCTTCGTATAGCGTAACATTTCCGCTGTCCGGGGGGAGCAGGGCCATTATGACCCTGATCAGGGTGGACTTGCCGGCGCCGGTGGAGCCCACGATGGCTGTCATTGAACCGGGCTTGAAATCGAAGTCAAGCCCCTTGACCACGGAACTGCGGCTCCCCTCGTAGGTGAAACTGAGATTCTCCACCTTCACCCCGGGAGCACCGGAGAGCACGATATCCTCTCCTTCCTCTTCCTGCGTGGCGAGGTCAATATCCATAAGGCGGTCTTCAGAAGCGAGTGCCTTGATGAAAGCAGGAATCTGGGAGGCCAGTCCGGCCACTGGCCGCTGAACCTGGCCGACCAGTTGCAGGAAGGCCACCATCGTACCGTATCCCAGAGTGCCGTCGCGCAGGCCGAAAACACCCCAGAGGAACACCAGGGCATAGCCGGAAGCGAACCCGAGGTGCATAAAGCCCCTGGATATCGCGTTGTAGTTGAGGCGCACGATGGTCTTGTCGTAAACGGTCTGCTGCAGGCCCCCGAGCCTCTCGAGCACGCGCGCTGTGGCTCCAAGCATACGCACCAGGATGCGTCTCTGCGTATTCTCCTGGATGTGCCCCTGCACCTTTGCGTCGGCGGCGCGGATCTCGTTGCTCAACTGGCGCAGTTTCTTGAAGAACAGGCGGCTGAACAGCACGGCAACGGGCATTATGATAATCAGTATCCAGGCCAGGTTGGGGGAGAGTATGAAGATATAGACGGAAGCCGCTACCAACTGGGTCAGGGTTATCATTATGTCCGGCAGGCTCACGCACACGAAGTCCACTACAACCCGGATGTCTTCTTCCAGACGGCTCACGGTGTCGCCGCTGTGCAGTTTATCCTTGCCGGACCAGGTGCTGAACATCACTTTGCGGAACATCGAGGCCCGCAGTTTGTTCTGCACCTTAACTACCACCAGGCCCTGCCAGTAATTGGCGCCGATGCGGGTGATTACCTGCACCAGCATAATTGCCAGCAGTATGGTGACGAAGGTCATGAGTTCACCGTGGCTGGCACCGGTGGCCACGTCAACGACCTTCTTGGAAGCCCACACGAACGCCAGGGACGCCGCAACCCCGGCAAGCCCTATCAGGATGCTCACCAGGATGCGGAGACGGTGCGGACGCAAGGTCCTCACCAGGCCCCGGTAACATTCGCGGAACGGTCTCATCAGTCAGTGACTATTCCGGCTTCCTTCCACTTGAGGATGATAGCCTCGGAGTCCTTGAAAGCGGTCTCGCGGTCTACCTCGTAGCGCTCGACCAGCAGGTCGGCCAGGGTGTCGGCGTCGAATTCCTTGCCCTGCACGGATTCCCACAGGTAGGCGGCTGACTCGTTGAGGGAGATCAGCTTGTTGAAATTGATGTTGGTGACTTTCTCAGCGGTTATGATGTACTCTTTGGCAAGGGTACGCAGGGTGAAACCTTCGACTGTCTTCATAATATCTTGATTCTTCTGTAAATTCCTAAGCAAATGCGTCTTACGATTCTCGGGGCGCGCACCCAGCGGCGGCTGGCACGCTTGAAGCACGGGCTGTCGCAGCGAAAGCGGGGCTTCTCGCCGCGGAGTATCACGCTCACCACTCCGCACACGTCGGAAAGGGTGCAGGCTTCGGTGGCGTCGAGGTTGCCGTCGCCCTTCAGGCGCACTTTGTCGCCGTTGATGGCGTACACGCGGTGCAGCACGTAGCGCCCGTTGCCCAGATGGCACAGGGCGATGTCGCCGACTTCCACCTTCTCCTTCTTCACCAGCGTCACGCTGTCGCGCTCGCCGCGGATGAAGGGGGACATACTGTTACCCTTGGTCATTATGGTCACGGAATGGCCCTCCTCCAGCATTCGGGTGGCCTCGCCCAGCATTATGGCGTTGGGAAGTATGATGCGGCGGGCGTTCATTTCAGCACTTCTGCGGAGCACACGCGGGCCGCTTCTTCGTCCGGACGACATTCAAGTTCGTAGCAGGGGACGTTGGTGACTGCTGCCTCGAGGGTGGCGTGCAGGCCGTCCGCCATCGCCCTGTCGGCCTTGAAGCCGGAGCAGGATGAGTACATCAGGGCGTACGACTGCAGTATGTTGAGGCGGGAAATCCGGTTCTCGGGGCTTCTCTTGATGCGCACGAAGGCGCCCGCCGGGGCCTCTACGTTACGGTAGCAGGGGGTCTTGCCGCTCCAGGGGGAACCGTAGGCGATAACCCTTCCGTCGGGCCAGACGCGCACGATGGGGTTGTCGTCGTTCATCAGTTCGGTGCCGGGTACATGCTTGAGCCAGAGGCTGCTGTGCGTGCTCTTGCCGGTGCCGCTGCGGGCCAGGAACAGGAAGGCCTTGCCGGAATTACTCACCATCGAGGCGTGAAGTTCCAGGGTGCCCAAGGGGGCGGTGCGGAAGGCGAATAGCAGCATCATTGCATTGTTGATGCCGAAGATGGCGTCGCTCACGCGGCGGTTGTCGAGATAGAGTACGGCGGAGCTGAAATCTTCGCTTGTCAGCACATGGCAGCGGGGCTCGATGCTCTTATCGGGAGACATATCGAAGGACCAGCCGTCGGCCTCCTTGAAGAGGCGTATGACGGTTTCCCCGTCTTCCGTGGGGGCATCGTACATCACCGAGCGGTTCTCGGCAGGAGTGTAGTGGCCTTCGTCGAGCCTGAGGCCGAAAAGGGGCTCCGTGCCGGGCTTGCCGACGATGAAAGGGTCGTACTGCGAGAGGCGGCCCCACAGCGTGCAGCTGTCGGTCATCTCCAGCGAAAAAACGTGTTCTGCTACTTTGTAATACTTGGTCATTTCAACCTACAAAGATAGAATTAAAATTTTGATTTTTATGTTTGCGCGGAAAAGCGTATATTTGCTTTCTGACTTTAATAGACGAATAATGGAAGAGAGATCGATAAATATCGGACTGGATTACAATACGGAAAGGGAGAGGCTCGAAATGCCCGAATACGGCCGCAGCGTGCTCAAGATGGTGGAGAAGATGAAGGAGATTCCCGACAGGGAGAAGCGCACTGAACAGGCCCGCGCCATCATCAAGGTGATGGAGCTCCTCAATCCCCAGGTGCGCCAGCTGGACAATTACGACCACAAACTCTGGGACCACCTCTATATGATTGCGGGCTTCGACCTGGACGTTGATTCACCTTATCCCTGCCCCGTGGCGGAAGAGTTCAACACCCGCCCCGTCCCCATCCCGATGAAGGGCGACAAGATAAAGGCCACCCACTACGGCCGCAACATAGAGAAGATTATCAAACTCCTCTGCGACGAACCCGACGGGGAACTCAAGACCGAAATGATACGCTCGCTGGCCATCTATATGAGGCAGCAGTACCTCATCTGGAACAAGGACAGCGTGTCCGACGAAACCATCTTCAAAGACATCGAGAAGCTCTCCGACCATAAGCTCAAGGTGCCGGAGGGCATAGTGCTTCATCAGATCAATGCAGAGGCGAACTTCTCCCGTCCCGGCCTGAACATCAACGTCGGCCAGGGCGGCAAGAACCGCAACGGCTTCCGCAAGAACAACAAGGGCAAGAGAAAGTAATGAAAGCGCCGGCATTCATACGCAACTGGGACGAGAACCAGAGGGCCTCGGCAGTCAAGCTGCTGGGCTTCGTCGTGGCCGCCGTCACCGTGTTCATCCTCATAGCCATTGTATCCTATCTTCTTCACTGGAAGCAGGATATGAGTTTCGTGCCCGGACAGGAGGTGGCCAACGCCGCCGGCTCCCTGGGCTACAGGACGGGCAAGTTCTTCGTGTGCGACTTCCTCGGCCTCGGCAGCATAGCCCTGCTGGTGATACTGGTCGTGATGTCCGTGCGCCTGATTACCGGAAAGTGGATCCTTTCGTTTATGCGCACACTGATGCTTACCGTCAGCGGTGCGTTTGCGGCGTCCCTGCTGCTGGCTTATGCCGGCAGGCTGGCGGGCCTGGGCAACGCCTTCGGCGGCGGCCTGGGCGGCGCCTGCGGTGCAGCTGTTACCGACTGGGGCTGCAGGGTGATGGGCCTGATTCCCACTGCAATACTGATATTGCTGCTCGTTGCGCTGTGGTTGTTCTTCAGCTCCCGCAAGTTCAACGCCTTCCTCGCCGGAATAGGGATGGTCAAGCCTTCCACCGAGGAGGAAATTGCCGCCATCGAGGAGGCTAAGCGCGAGCGCGGGGAACGCAGGCGCCAGAAGGAAGAAGAGCGCGAGGAGCGCCGCCGCCAGAAGGAAGAGGAGCGTGCGGAGAAGGAGCGGCTTGCCCGCGAGGCGGAAGAGGCCGCTGCCGCTGCTGAGGCTGCCGCTAAAGCTGCAGAGGAGGCCGCGAAGGCTGCTGAAACCGAGGCCGAAAAAGATGCCCCCAAGGCCGGCGGCGAGGAAGCCCAGGCTGCCGACGACAGTATGGAAATCGAGCGCGGAGAAGGCCTCGACACGGATATCAAGAAGGAACTCAAGCCCATCGACAACCG
>DBYB01000050.1 GCA_002309995.1 Bacteroidales bacterium UBA1197 | reverse complement strand
GTGTCTACTTCCAGCGAGCAGTACAAGCAACTGACACAGTCTCCCATACCGCTTTTCTATTATCGTATTCAAAGAAGCGATTATCTGCAAAATAACGCATTTTGAGGCATAACTTTTCTGTAAAATATCGCGTTTTACCAAAATAAGTCGTATATTTACGCTGTAAAATTGACAGCGCTATGATTGATAAGAGAACCTTGGAATTTATCCTAACAGACCAGCAGGAGGAAATGGAGGCCAGAGCCGAAGAAACCTTGTGCCGCAGGCCGGAGGAGAATAAGATAGACCTGAAAAGCACCCAGGCGCAGGCCGTCATCGGCGTCAGGCGAAGCGGCAAGTCCACCCTCTGCTATCAGGCGCTGCAAAGTATGGGCGTGAAATACGCCTATGCCGATTTTGACGATGAGCGGCTGGTCAATCTGCAGGCCGACCAGCTGAACGACGTCCTGGAAATTCTCTACAAGATTTATGGTGATTTCAATTATCTCCTGCTCGATGAGATACAGAACGTGGAAGGCTGGCATCTGTTCGTGAACCGTCTGCTGCGGAAAAAGATGCACGTCATCATCACCGGCTCCAATGCCAAGCTCCTCAGCAGCGAGTTGGCAACCTTCCTGACCGGCCGCAACAAGGAGATTCCGCTTTACCCCTTCTCCTTCAAGGAGTACTGCGTAATGAAACAGGTGGACACCGACCGCCGCACCACCAAGGCCGAGGGCTTCCGCCGGGCTGCCTTCGACGAATACTTGAAGCAGGGCGGCTTCCCGGAGCTGATGGTAATCGAGGATAACAAGGGCTACGTCAATACGCTGGTAGAGAACATCCTGAAACGAGACATCGAAAAGCGCTTCAAGATTGTCTATAAGGCCGCTTTTGAGCAGCTGGCCCACCATCTGCTGAATGTGTCGCCAGCCATCGTTGTCACCACCGATCTGGCCGAGCTCTTCCATTTCAAATCCGAGCATACGGCCAAAAACTATGTCGATTATCTCAAGCAGGCCTATATGCTCATCGGCGTGCAGAAGTACTCCCGGAAGAGCAAGCAGCGCTCCGTCCAGGAAAAGGTTTATGCCGTAGATGTGGCCATGATGGATCAGCGGGAAAATGCTTTTGCAGGCGAGAACCTGGGACACCGCCTTGAGACCATCGTAGCCGTTCACCTGATCCGCAAATGCAAGATGGAAGGAAGGGACGTTTATTACCTGAACGACCGCAGCGGAGAGTGCGATTTCATTGTTTGCAAAGGTAACAAGGTGGAGCAGTGCATCCAGGTCTCCTACGACATTTCTGCCGATAAGACCCGCAAGCGTGAGATTAACGGTCTGCTGCTGGCCGCAAGGCAGACACAATGTGAGAACCTGCTGCTGCTCACCGACCACGAGAGTGAACAGATTCAGCAGGATGGCCATATAATAACCGTCCAGCCCGTGTATGAGTGGAGCCTGGAATAATTGCATCTGATACCTTATGGAGACGCAAGAGATACTTCAAGATATAGTGTTTGTTCTCCTTTACGGGAGCGTAATTGGGATAAGCGTTATGGCAGCGCTATATCTGCTGCTGCGACGGGGAAATTCCATTGCGCCGGAGGTAAAATCTCCGGTGCGGCTGCGCAGGTGGGCGGCGGCTTTTCTGGTGGCGACTGCACTTAGCCACGTGTTCTGGGTGTTCTATACCTATCATCCTACGCCTGCGGTTTACGTGATTGTCTGTAATCTGGATTTGCTGATGCTGTTTCCTACGATAGCTGGTATTCTGCTGTCTATGCTGCAGGATAAGCATCGGCCCGTGTGGCCGGTATTGGTGGCACTGATCCCGGCTTTCGTTTTATCGGCCTTGTGCCTCATCCGGGGAGACGATGTACTTTATCTTCCGCTGAGCATTTATGCGATTGCGTTGTATGCATCAATCATTCTGTATATGGTCTTCGCCGTCCGTAACTATGGACGCTGGCTGCGGGACAATTACGCAGACCTGGAGAATAAGGAGGTTTGGCTAAGCTTCATTATTCTTGGGTTCTTCCTGCTGTTCTTCATTATGTACAGCAGTACCACAGAGGGAAGCTCCATCCTGGCGTATCAGCTTCAGATAGACTGCATCATCATTGTGGCTCTGTTGCTGTGGCGGGTGGAAACGCTTCCTCAGCTGAGCGAGAGTCCTGCGCCGGAGGCTGAACCGGCCGAAGAAGGGCAGGAGGAACAACAAGCAAACGCATCGGCCGTGCCGGCGGCTCCCACCAAAATTACCACCCTACTCAAAGAGCATTGCGAGAACACGCAGCTCTATTTGCAGCACGACCTTACCCTGGCCCAGCTGGCCATTGCCATCGGCACAAACAGGACCTATCTTAGCCAGCACTTCGCCCAGCAGGGCATCACTTATAACGCTTACATCAACGGGCTTCGCATCCGGCACTTCATCCGTCTGCATCAGGAGGCCGTGGCCCAGCAACGTGTAGTCACCGCCCAGCAGTTGGCTATCGAGAGCGGCTTCCACAGCTACAGCACCTTCAGCACCACCTTCAAACAGCACACCGGGGCCACCGTCGCAGCGTGGATGCACGGCGCCGGAAAGTAGCCGACAGCCCTTACAACTCTCAGAATTTACAAAAATTAGTCTCAGAATTTACAAAACTTGCATTCTGAGGCCTCCGGCCTATTGGAAATATGGGCCGGGGGGGGGGTAAATTAGCGGGTTAAAAGAGCGAACACTAATTTACAACCATATGGAAACAAAACTCAAAGAACTTTATGAGGCTCCCTCGACAGAAATATTCGAGGTGAAGCAGGAAGGCGTAATTTGCGCCAGCGGATTGAATGATCCGACAGACTATATCCCCGGCGATGACCCGTTCGACTTTTAATCAGTGGAGGACAAGACAATGAAGAAAGTATTTGGAATCGCAGCTATGCTGCTTGCTCTTGCTGCTTGCAACAAAGTAGAAACAGAAGTTCAGCCCGTGGAGAATAATGAAGGTATTCCTTTCTCCGCCACCATCAGCGTGGGTAATAACACCGACACAAAGGCGCTTGCCGAGAGCGGTACCACCATCGTTGCCACCTGGGCAGTAGATGAGACTGTCGCCTTAATCCACAATGGCGTCAAGGATGAAATGACCGTATCGGCTGTCAACGCAGGTGTGGCCACCATTACCGGCACTATCACCGGTTCTCCCTCGAACGGCGACGCCGTTACCGTGATCTATCCGGCATCGGCTGCCGACGGCACTACGGGAAACATCAAGGCTGACTTGCTCTATGAACAGAATGGATTGTTGACAGGAGCAGGTAGCATTGCCACAAATTATGATGCGCGCAAAGGTACCGGTACGCTGAAGGTCAGTGGCACAACGGCTTCCCTCAATGGTAATATGACACTTGACAATCAGTTCGCCATCTTCAAGTTCACCACCAAGAACTCCAACGGATCGGCCACCATCGATGTGACGTCGCTGACCGTCACCACGGGCGGACAGGACTATGTCATTACCCCCGCCTCGGCCACCTATACGCTCTACGCCGCCCTGCCTGCCATCAGCGGCCAGGCCGTGACCTTCACCGCCACGGGCAGCGACAGCAAGACCTACACGGCATCAAAGGCCAGCGTCACCTTCGCGGCAGGCAAGTACTACCAGAGCACGCTGAAGATGACCGAGGCGAAAGCCGTGGGCGACATCGTGTTCTCGGACGGCTCGGCGACGGCGTACACAAGCGGCTTGACTTTGACCGACGAGCAGAAATCAAAAGCGGTCGCTGTCATTTTCTATGCAGGGAGCGCGAGCGACATACTCGGAGCAAAGACACTCGGCGTGGGGTTGAAGAACACGAATGACGAAACGACGAAATATCTTGCATTCGCGCGAAATGCATCAGGCACTGCCGAAGGCTACAACACGAACATCACCGCAATCCAGTGTACGCCAAGCGAATCGGGAGATGGAAAAGCGGCGACAGCGACATTCACGGGCGACTTGGACGGAAGCGACAACTGGACGGCTCTCTGCGCGGCTGTGAACGACGAAGGCACGAGCGGAAACTACCCCGCGTGGGAATGGGTGAATGCCTACGCCACGACCGCCAATCTTACAGGCGAGTACGCAAGCGGCTGGTATCTCCCCACGGTCGCGGAGCTTTGTATGTTGTACCGTGTGAAAGCCACCGTGAACGCCGCGCTCGAAGCGGCGGGCGGAACGAAAATCGTGGACAATTATTACTGGTCGTCTAGTCAGTCTTCTTCCACTAATAGCAAAGCTTGGATGGTGAAGTTCGACAACGGCAAACTCATCGACACATACAAGGGTAACAAGTGGTATGTTTGTGGAGTCCGTGCTTTCAACTAACGGCGCGGGCGCACAAAGGAGCAAATGGTAGTCGCGGGGACAGGCACCCGCTCGGTCGGATTTCAAATCCGACTGAACCAAACCCAAGGAGGGCGGCACCCCGAAAGCCCCGGCGCCGCCCTTCCAACCAAATAAAACGCAAAGCGGCCACGCGGGCCGCTTTTGCTGTAACTAAATCAGGAGGTAAACCATCTTCATGCCTCTCATTATTCGAGGTAGTTGATGTAAGGAGGCACTCTCTTTCATATACCGATGGGGAATTTATGCAATGCCCTTCAGGTCGAAGTACATCAGGACGGTTTCGTCTTCCGGAGCGGGCTTCACCAGTGGTTTAAAGAAGTTTTTGGCATAGAAACCCTCG
>DBYB01000060.1 GCA_002309995.1 Bacteroidales bacterium UBA1197 | reverse complement strand
ATAACCATCACGGCCCTGGCCAAAACTATCGGAATCAACACCTCCGCTATCCAGAAGCACCTGAAGTCAATGACCGATAAGGGTTACATCGCAAGGCGCGAGAAGGATGGTCAGTGGGATGTGTTCATCATCCCGTCGGCATAAGGGCATACCACTTTTAAAGGTGGTAACGTACCACCTTTTTGCAAAATAATCAAACAGCCCCGGCAGAGCGTATCTGTCGGGGCTGAGCAGTTTAGGTTAAGCCGGATGGACCGGGGAGGGCGGGACTAGGGTTCGCCGCCTGCGGCAGCAGCGGTCCATTTGCACTCGGCCAGCATGGTGCCGGACTTTTCGCCGGGGGAGCTGTTGACGTAGTAGTAGCGGAAGAATATCTTCGGGGCGGAGGCGTTGGGGGAGCCGTTTTTGGCCACGTAGTCGGCGTGGATGTCGATGGCGGCATCGGTGGGTTCCTCAACGAGTTTGATGCCGGAGGCCTTGCTGTGGGCGCGGGAGACACCGTTGGACTGGCCTTCAGTGGCCTCGATTACCAGGAAGTTGCCGCCGTTGTCGGCGAGGGCCTGGTCGAGCTTGAAGGTGAAGGTGTCACCCTGGCACACGATGGTGGCGGTGGAGGGATTCTCCACGCCCAGGAGGGTGGGAGGTACGAGAACAGGCTGGCCGCCGCAGGCGACGAATCCAGTAGTTCAGGCGGGTGATAGAAGGGCTCCCGGACGATTATGGCCCCTGGGGCGGTGGGGGATAAACTAGCGAGAGACTGTGGCCGGCTTGTCCGGTCACAGTCTCTTGACCGTATTCCCTTTATGCGCGAAGCGCGGCGCGGAACGGCCGCGAGTCTCTGACCAGAGCGCCCTGGCGCGGCGGGAAGAGTCTCGCAGTGGAGCTGCCACAAGTGGAGTTCGTAGGGGCGCACCGTGCCCCGGAGGACGGAACCAAAGCGAGTGAGCGCAGCTTTAGCGTAGTGAAGAGGGCTTGACCGCTTTTTTAAATCGGAGCAATATCGTGTTATGCAAGGCTATATCCCCAAAGGCGATGATCCTGCGTCTTAGGAAGCTTTGTATGAGATTGCGGGTCATATTGCGGAACATTGAGACGCTCTTTCGGGACGGGAATTGTTTCAGTCAATTCATCCTGTATCCATTGGACTCGAATATCCGAAACCGGCGCTCCCATAAACAGGTATTCGTAAACGTAGGTAGAGCGGGTATCGACTTCTGACAGGCCCTTCTTGCCGGAGATGTGGAATTGCCGGAAGGACTCATCATAGGCCTTTTTTACTTTCACCGCACGTATAAGGGCCGATGCTCGGTACTGGGGATTATTGCCGTTCCGCCAGTCTTCGAATGTTATGTCTATGCCTGATTGGTGTGCATTGAGGCTCCCTGTGCAGAATGGCGGCAGGATAATGCCCTTACCTTCTGGATTCCTGTGATAGACAATGTAATCCTTGACCGGACCGTACTCCTCGTGGTAGTAAAACTCGATAGTATGAAGATATACGCGCCGAATCAAGTGGCCGCAGCAAGACACTTCGAAATGCCCTCCACACAGCATTTTTATTGCAAGCAGTTCAAACTGAGGGGTAAGGTCTTTTTCATCGCCGTTCGCTCCCTGAAACTCTTTCAGGCACTCCTCAAGACTGTGTGTCTTTATGTAATCATTATCTATCATAGGCCATTTCTTCTTTGTTTTCGGGAGCATCGGCAAGGATATTCCAGCTGACGCAATTAAGGGCGCCGCCGTCCTTGATGATGTCCCAGCAATCGCGTACAAGACGAACGCTGTAATCGGGATAGAACTTCTGGATCTGCTCGACGGCCATCTGGTCTTCTTCGATACCAAGCCCAGGCACAAAGATACATTTCTCCGTCTGCAGGAAGTTGATGTATGCCCAGTTGATCTTAAGGTGCTTGTTGGTGCCGTAGCGCAGTTCCTCCACGGTGAAATGCTCGGACAACTCCTTGCGCAGTTCTTTCCCCAGTTTCGGGTCAAAATCGGCATAGTTGTTCAAGAGGACGCGGTTTCCGTCGATCCAGCGGACCATTCCGTCTGCATGGCCATAGCGGTCATACCGGTCTCTGGAAATCAAAACGATTTGCGCTTGGAAGTGATTCTCCAGCTCTCTGAGCAAATCCTTATAGAAGCGCATCGGGTTCTCCTTGATGATTTTGTCGGTCATAATGACCTTATCGCCACACTTGACCACGTTGCCGCCGTCCATAACGATGTCGGTTGTGACGCATTCGAGGTTCAGTTCTTTGCAGATGCCCTTGTAATCAGGGATGAAGTCCTCGAATCCATAGAGGTAGTCGGGATGATAGGCATACTGCAGGAAGCGGCCCTTATCGAGCTGGATGGGCATATAATCCCGCGCCCAGATATGCTTCTTGGACTTGGTGAGAGGAAGAGTATGCAGATGGACACGCGCAGAGTCGAGTTCGTCAAGAATCCTCTTGAATGCGGGCATATAGTGCTGCAGGCCTTCGGCCAGGTACACAGCGTTGGTTTGTTTATCCGAGATCATATAGGTTATTGTATGCTTCAATGTCAAATCCGTGTTCAATTGCCAGGTTTTGCCAGGCATCGGCCTTCCTTTCATCTTCTTCTACTCCGAGGCCGTATCGGAAGCACCTTGAAACGTTGAATTCGGCGCAGGCGCCTCCGCCATGTTCGACCGATTTCATGAACCATTCATAGGCCTTATCAAGGTTCTTTCTAACCAAACAGCCAGTTTCGTAGCACAGGCCAAGGTCATTCATCGCAGTAGGCTCTCCACAATCTGCCGCCCAAAAGCAAAGCCACATTCCCAAGCTCTTACTGATCTTCGTGAACGTGTTCTCCAGCACCAACTGGGCATAACTGGCGGCCGAATGGATGTTTCCCTTCCTGATAGCCTTCCACATCCAATACTCTGCGAGCCTGAGGTTCTTCTTCACGCCAGTTCCCAATAGGTAGGAGAAGGCGTAGTTATTCATGGCATCAGGGTCGCCTTTGCGAGCCAGTTTCCGGTAGATAGCGGTTGCGGCATCGTAGTCCCGCTCACCGAACCATCCGTGACAAAGACCATAGGCCAAATCGTTGCCAGCTCCAAAGTTACCCATTTCATAGGCTTTTTCCAAAAAGTGCCTGCCCATCACGGGGTTGTCGTTGGCCAGAAAGCTATATGCTTCTTTGTAGTAATACTCACCTTCGTTCTTTGGTTCATACCCCTTCAACTCGGTGGGTCTTGACATCAGACTGAATGTCCTACCGTCACTCTGAAATCCGCGGTCACCCAGATCGGGATTTCTGCCCAAAATTAAATCTAAATCAATAATATTCATACACTTAGGCATTTGTTGACGCAAAGGTATGAAGGGGATTTCGGGAGGACAAATCTTTTCTGTTAAAAAGTGTTAAAGGTTTTGAAAGAGTTATTTATTGTATAGTATAATGCATCCCCCACATCACCTGAATGAGGGAAGTGGGGGAAATGAGGGAATTGAGGGAGATTGTTATGCGGCTGAAGCCAAATATCGAGGGATACCGTCTATATGGAGGTTAACAAGTGATTGTTGGCCTTCTACGGTGAGAAGGAATCGGTAGTCGGGGAGGGCGTCCATGAAGAAGTTCTCTGTGAGGACGGCGGGACAGGCGGTGTGGCGGAGGATGTAGAAGTCGGATTCGATATCAGGATCTCCATCGGTGTAGTCCGTGCGGAGATGCTTTCCCGGGAGATGGTATGACGCAGCTTCGTACAGGCTGGTGGCGAGTGCATCGGCCCTGGTGTCTCCGCGAGTGGTGAAGGCACACCAACCGGTAGCGTCCATCCAGCGGTCGCCGTGACCAGCCGCGTTGACGTGGATGGAGATCAGGATGACGTTGTCTTTGCCCAGGCGCCGGCAGAGTTCGTTTACCCGGCGGCAGCGTTCGGGTAGGGGAATGTCCTCCTGCTCGGGGACGAGAAGCTGGGCATCGAGGTCAAGAGTTTGAAGACGTTGGACAATCCGGCCGGCGATGAGCCGGTTGTAGGCGTACTCACGGAGCCGTCCGTCAGGACTCCGCTTGCCTGGAGTTTCACGGCCGTGGCCGTTATCGATCAGGATTCTCATAGCTGGTTTTGTGTTTAGGTTTACACCTTTAAGTTACACAAAATCAGCGAGAAAAGCAAGGAAAAACTACAGCATTTCGACCACTAAACCAAGAGCTAAGCGATTCGAGATCTCGGTGATTTGGGCGAACTTAGTACCTGTATCTGAGCAGGTGTTGCAGAGCCATCCTCCGCCGACAGGTTTGCTGGGTTTCTGGTAGCGCGGTGAAGGATTCTTGAGAATCAGGTTGTCGCCACAGCAAATGATTCCAAGTTCACGTACACGTTCAGCACCGGCATATTTCACGACTTTCACCAGCGCTTCTAATACTTTTGCGGGGAAAACAACACGGCCATCTGGGAAGGTTACTCGGATTTTGGCACGTGTCCCTTCCGGAACTTCCACACGAGGTAGAACGGTGATTTCTGAGCCGTCAAGAGGAACGAGGTACACTTTCAGGTCCAGTTCTAATTCATCGGAGATTGCTTGAAGGTCGGTGCATTTCGTAGTGGTCGAGCTGTTTGTCATCACATACCATCCGTCTCCAATCGGCTTCTGGTACTGGGCATACTTGGAATCGAGCGTCTTTGAAACCACACTGACACCAGCGTGGGAAAGTTCAACGAGAGCGACCAACTCGGGGTCAATCAATTTGATGGCCTTAGCGTAGGTCTCGCTGACATTCCTTTCCTGCAATACGGTCCCGTCAGGGAATTCGACACGGAGGATATGAGTTTTGCTGCGCTTCGGTGCTTCAAGAGACACGGATAGGGACGAGACTGATGATGCGGCCTGAGGATCGTCGTGGACGTAAGGATCCGCCCAGTTGATGTCGTTCATCAGCTTACCCCATTCGGCCAGGGTCATAGTAGAGAACCACTCCGGGTAGAATTTTTCTATAGCATTGAACGCGGCAGCTTTCTTGGGATATTCTGCATCAAGATACGGTCTCAGTATATCAATCAACTCCGGGTTGGCAATACGGGTGAGTTTTCCGCTTTCATCGCGGAATTCTGCTTCCCAGTCGTGAACGATAGGTTCGGGGGCTGGAATAGGTTCCGGCTCCGTCTGGATACCATAAGGAATCGGATCGCCCTCTTGGAGCAGATGGGGCTCTTCTTCATTTCGGGCATAGGCCTGCGTCTCACTCAGGAAGGCAATGTATTGTTTCATTGCCGCTGAGAAGTCGTGGTGCTTATGCTCGTTCAGGGCGTGAATGTCGGGGATACTGAAGAATTTATCCGCCGCGCCAGCATACTCTTTATAGCTTGAGCAGGCATCAAAAAGGTCTCGGTGGAGTTGAATCATTCCGGCGTTGAGCAGGAACTTAATGGCTCGGACATATCTCTTTACCGTCGCCGGAAGGTAGTCTTTGGGCGTTAGATATTGTTCGTATCTCCGTAGTGCTTCATCTGAGCAGAAGTAATCGAAAAGATTGCTTACTGGCTCATCAACGGGTTCATCTTCTTCGCTAACCTCCTGAACCGGCTCGTCCTCATCTTCTGTAGCCTCCTCTACAAAGGGGATGTGTCCATCTGGACGAATCTCGGGAGATATGCGGGTCAGGAAATCAATATATGCATTAAGGGCGGCAGAGATCAAATTGTGCCATCTCTCGTTTTTCTCCTTCACTTCGTCAAGGGCGACAAATTGACCTACGGCCATACGATACTCTACGAGAGAATCATATGCGTAGAAAATCTTTCGATTGCGGGTAATAGTCCCGTCAGAAATGAGGTTCTTTATGACTCGACAGTAGTTTCCGATTGTGACTTGTGACATTCCTTCATCGCCCAGATAACGGGCAAAATCAGCCACATTTGCCGCATCAGTGAAGGTCTTGAAGGCTTCGTTAGCCTCCGGACGGCGCTTGGAACCCATAGCAACATAATCTCCCTCGGCAAGGAAATAGCTCTTGACATTGATGAAAAACATCCGGATTAGTTCGCGCGGGAAGACGACAACTTCACCTTCATTACTGAGTTCCATTCGCTTGAACTGCTTTTCAGCGCGGGCTTGTTGCTGAAGAGAAAGCCTCGAATAGAAAGAAACATTGCCGGTGCTGTTCAAGCGCTGCTTAACCCATATAGGGTTCCAGGTAGCATACACGTCATTCTCACCGTCATAACCGAGGAGGATGAAATCAGCCTCAGACTCTTTGATGGGGTTGAAATCATCTCTCTGGGGCAGTTGTGCACGCCACACATCAGGGTTCTCGAAATGAGCAGACGTTAGGTTTTTGATATAGATCCAGTATTCCGTCCCATTGAGCAGGATACGAAATGGATTGAGCCCTTCCACGTAACGGTATTCGGCACCACTTAAAGCTTCGAGGAAGAGCATCTGGAGTTCCTGTCTGTCGATCTTCTGTACCATAGGCTATATCAGACTTCTGAATAATGGACTCGATTCCATATCAAAAGGGGACTCTTCCTTCCGTACATCAGTCAGGCCATTCAGGTTGCTCGCAAACTTAACTTCTGAAACCAGTGAAGGAACGTGATCTTTAGATATGCTGGGAATATCATGGTAGTCGTAGAATTCCAGGAAATCTACGGCTGATGTATAGTCAAAGAATATGTTTTCGAGTTTAGCGAGGTCTGAGCCTACAGTTTCCGCAATAATAGTGAAGAGGCGGATTTGGGAATCAATAGCACTCACTCTTTCGCGGATCTTGTCATATAGGCCTTTCACCGACAGTCCATCCGCTGCAGGTCCTGATTCACGCACCACGGTTGATGCAACGAGTAGCCGAGAGTTCTGGGAGGGATTCAACTGGTCCAGTGAAAATCTGTGTACTCTCTCTTCTGAAGACGTACTTTTGACCTCGATTTTGTCGCGCCCAAGGGTGAAATCATACTTTGCGGAGGGAACTGCGTGCCACGCGTTAATGAGGGTTTCAGGTTGTGTGCTCTGTTCGATTACAAGTAGCTCCGCCCAGAGTCCTTGGATCTTCTTCTTCGGCGGGTTGGTGAGAGCGTCAAAAATGGCTATGAGGTTCTCAACTTCCACGGAAAGTTCTCGGTTAGAGGGTATGGGCTGCAGTTTATGCAGCATCATCGTAAATATCTCAATGAAATACGACTGGAGGGGCGCATCAAGGGAACGGAGCGTGATAATGCAGAATATATCGTCTTGGGAATTGCCATTGTCATCAATCAATTTGCAAGAGACGTTGTACTCCACGGATAAGATTTCTCTGACAATGTTCTGTACAGACGATGCTGATGGGTTCGTCCGGACAAAAAACATAGGAAAGCCCTCCTGAGAGACACCCAACTTGTGAGGCAGATCATTAATAGAGACGACGGTAAAACGGCCGTCTTCTGTAGCCTGATTGCGAAGTGCTTGAAAGCGATTGAAAAGTGCATTAATCTGTGGCATAGTGTTTCACCTCCTATTCTTCATCTTCCTCGTCGTCCGAATCGTCAATGTTATACTGTTCGTTGGATGTATATGTGGCGGCAAGTTCCTTAGGAACATAGATGGCCATTGTGTACGCTTCTTTTGGATAGTCAAGTTCTGCGCCTTTTAGGCGGATGTGATAAAGCTGGAAGGTGAGCGTTTCATTGCTCCCCACGATCTTGTCATCACCAGGATAATCAGTTGAATCCTCTTTAGAACTTGGGCCGGCGAAAATGCGCGTATTACTGGCAAGTCGACGCTCGGAAGCATCGAAATTACGTTCAATTGCAGGCGCTCCAAAAGCCATCTGATAAAAATAGATATAATCAATTTTATCACTTCCAGGGGCCCCAGCAAGATAACGCAGGTAACGGATAGTGTCGGCCTTCCTTTGAGCGTCTGGCCAGTTTTTGAAGTTGAATTCGCTTAAGAACTCAATGGCTTCATCGATGCCAAGTTTGAGCCAGCGATGGGTGCGGTATATTGTGGTATCCTTGCGTTCGGTCCAGTCGTTCTCGTGTTTTTTGAGGAAGGTGGCGACAAGATCGTCGTTTCTTTCAATAGTAGACTTGCTGGAGAACGCTTGAAGCGCATTCATTCCGGACATTCTGGTATTGACCACCCAAATCGGCAGTACATTTGCGCGTGTAGGGCGCAAAGAAGGGGATAGGAGAACTTTGCGCTCAGCTGCCTCCAGAGAATCGCAGGAAGCGAGCGTGGACCTCAATTCTTCTTCGTGCTTAACATAGTTCAAGTAGTTCGCAATGGAGTTGCCAGGCAGGAAGACACGGCAGGACTTAATATAATCCATCTTGTAGCCGAAGAAACGGCAGCGTTGCTGGATGGTATCGGCATTGGTAGCGCCCTTCGTATAGCGTGGCATATAGGTGGTGGCCAGTTTCTCTACAGTGAAGCCTCGATTGAGCATCTCGGCGCCCACCAGAATATGCATTTTGTAGTCATCCCACTGGATTTCGGTTTGCGCCTCTGCATCCGTGTTAACCAGGTACACCTTTTTTGATTTGAGGACTTCGGCGATAAGAGGCTTTATTTCCTCAAAACTCGGTCGTTCATCGATTTCGTAATGCTCCAAGGCAAGCGGGAATAGTTGCTCGAAGCGTTTAAGCATCTGGAACTTGTCATAGTTATCGTCGGGCTTACCCATTAGGCGGCGCCAGGTCTTCAATTCGGTATCAATCCACTGCCAGAAAGTCTTATTCCAATCGATGGTATTGTCAGGGTGGACCATCATGGAGAGATAATTAACTCCGTCCACTTTGAGATATTTCACGACGATAGCCACGGCAAGTGTGTGCATCATCAGAGCATCTCTAAGTGACTGCGGCATTTCAGTGAGCGGGTTGTATTTCTTGTGGAATACTTCTTTTTCGGGTATTTCAATTATCAATTCTCCATTGTACAGGTCGCCATTGTCACCTTTGCCGAAGAAGAGTTTTCCGCCGACGTAGCCTTCACCAGGTGTTAAGAGGGTATGGCTTTTCGGGGAAAGGAGATCCTGCATGCTGATGAGGATATTAGCCTGAGGCGTTGCCGTGTATTGGATGTAGGTGTTACCGGGAAGATCGGCACGCAGTTTTAGAATGGCATCATAAGTGCGCGACTTTGAGTCCTCCTCGTATTTGCTATTGCGACGGCCATAGCTATTGAGAGAGGCTTGGTCTGCCTCATCGTCAATGATGATGACCGTCTCATTCGCCATGAGTTCCTTTACCTCAGAATTGTTGAAAATCTGGCGGACTTTTAGAATGTGATCGTAGTGCTTAAGTATCGGGATCAGGACAATCGGCTTCTCGATAGACTCAAGGTTGCCCACGATGTCATCAATATCAACCGTTGTAGGATTTGGATGGATTTTGTAGTAGTCGTTATTGGCACCATTCTTACCGATAAGGTCTTTGCGAAGGCGCTTTTGAGTCTGGTCCAGCAGATTGTTTTTTGTGCCGGCAAGATAAATGATAACACGATAACCATTGTCTTTAGCAAGAGCTGTAACGCCAGTAAAGGACATCGTCTTGCCACTCTGCACATAACCGACAGCCAAATGAGTAGTCTCGGGCTTGTCTACAGCATAATGGGGGTTACAATGTGCCAGGACATCGCTTGCTTCCTCACGGAAGGTTGCAATGGCAGCATTTGAGAGTCCTTTAGGATTGCTCTCAGAGCGACGGATATAGTCGATAAACTTTTCGAAGAATTCACCGCTGTTCACTTCCTGCAGGACATTCTTCTTTGTGTTTTCGACTTTAGCGCCTTTATTGACAATGATTTGCTCCATCCTATACCTTTGTCTTCTTGATATATTCGTTGAAAAAGTCCATCATGGCCATTGCTGTCTTGTTATTGACAGCTTCGGTGGTATATCGTGCAACCGCAAGGGTTTTTAGCAACGCGATTACAGGATCTGTTGGATCTCCAAAGACCTTGAAGAAGTCGTGCTTTACGTTAATGTTACAGACGATGGCATCGGGTTCATCCTTGGATACGCCCAGCCAGCAGAGTTCAGTCCCCTCATCTATGAATTTAACAATCAAGCGATGCATCTTTCCATTAATCTCATAGAAATCCGGCTGCTTGTATTCATTGATGACATTCTCTTCAGGGACGGGTTCTGGGACAACGGGCTTTGTTTCAGCGACCTTTACCTTCTCCTCGATAGGTTTTGTATCAATGACAACCGGTGTGCGTTTGATTTTGGGGGCCTCGTCGTGTCGAGAAACTATTTTTTTAACTGTCTTAGCAGTATTGTCGGCTCGGTAATCGTCGGCTTGTACGAGAATGTCAAAGTCTTTATTACGTAGTTCATCCTTCAGTACCTCCATTAGCATTTCCAGATTCTCCTTGTCCTGGATGTCGTTTTTATTAAACGATACTGCAAACCCCTCAAGTTCAAGTTCGCCAAATAGCCTTTTGTATCGGAACGTACTTGGCGAGGCGCCAAAAATACACCTGGGGAAATAACGTCCATCGTAATCGGCTCCGATGATCACTCTTCCGCGACGAGAAAGAACAAGTCCATTTTGAGCGCTGTTAATGTCTTTCAAGATGCCGACAAACCCTTTGGCATGATACTTACCAAACGGGAAGTCGATATCCTTCTTCCAGAGTAAAGACGGTCCATTGGGGTTTTTAACATACGGGGCGTTAAGAATGACGTAGTCTTTAAACGAGAGAACGTCATTGTTAACTATAAGTGTCATTTCGTCGCTACGGAGAGAATTACGATAAATGCTCGCCAGTTCTTCTTTTATCTTGTTTAGGCTCCTCTCTGAGGGGATATTATCTGAGGAAGCATCAATGTCAACGATAGTGTAATGCTCATTAGTCTGCAAAGGATTCTCGACAACATCGACCTCTTCCAAATTGTTCTCAATAACAAGATCCTGGTCAAAAGACACCACACGCTCAACGCCTTCGCCAAGGGCTTTGGTTTTGACTACCCATTTCTTTCCTATCCAGCAGGCGGCAGTTTTAAGGCCCATTCCAAACTCGTTGAGACCAGAACGATCATCAGGGAGGCTGGCAGGCTCAAAAGCGTGAATAAACCTGTCTGCGGCGATACCACCGGCATTATCCTTAATAACAAACTTGGTGGCTTTCCGCTCACTCATCTTAGTGAAGGTTTCATCCCAGAAAATTTGGATGTTAACTTCAAGTTTATAGGAAGGGTCCAGAGACACCAGTTCCTCACGATGATCTCGTGAGGACTGTAAGGCGTTATCCACAAACTCTGCAAGGATGTGTGATATGTTGTTCCTCATATCTTGGAACCGTCCATACATAGACGTCCCAATACGGACACTAACTTTAGGTATTTTTACATCACTCATATCACTTGATCAGGTTTTTAGCGATTCTGTAAACTACATCAACATTGACCGCATTGCCGAGAGCCTCGTAAACCCTGGACTGTGTGAGATGGAATTCTCCTTCTCCGAATTTGAGGTCCTGCATACATTGTAAAGCTGCTGCCTCTCTCATTGTCATATAACGGCCCTTGCCGGGCTCGCCTTCAGCCAATGATTCTGGAGGGAGATTGATCCAAGGGCAAATAGGCACTTGTGTTCCTACAAGGTTAAGAGCTGGAGCGAAATTCGGAAGTTTGACACGGATTCCGGAGGCCCGGAATTGAATGATCTTATCCTCCATCGTGGTCGTTGCCTTCGGGCCACAGTTCCATTCAAGTTTCAAATGGCTGTTTTCAAAATGCTGCACCTTCCGAAGCCATACATCCAGCCATTCTTTGTTGCGCTCGTAGAATTTGCGATTCTCCTCGATGTAGCGGATCTTCCACTTCGGAAACTCCCTGGATGTAGCTGTACGTGCATAGACGGGAAGTTGAGCGAGGCAGTCTTCGAGATTCCAGCCCTCAATCATACGACCGAGTTTGCCGCGTTTGCCCAGTAGATTGTCGGCAGAATTAAAGGCCGGTGCAGGGGAGATAGGATAATCGGCTCCGAACTCCATTGCCCAAATGGGGAAACGAGGAATCTTTCCCTCGTGCTCCTCAGTGAGATCCAGGAATTCTTGCCAGACTTCCATCTGAAGGCGGGTGTCCGGCTTAAGGTGCATATACTCCGTGCTGGATTCGTCCAAGACCGTCTTGATGTGAGTCTTCTTCTTGAGCGGCTTCGGATACTTGAAATCACCAAGGCCACCTTGCCTGCGATCAGCAGCTACAATATATACCCTGCGACGGTGCTGTGGAATGCCAAACTGATGTGGAGAAAGAATCTCCGGAGTCGGCACATCATACTCCAGTTTGTCAAGTTCTCGCAAAATCACGCGCATCGTATCACCGCCATCGTGCCCATTGAGGTTGGACACGTTTTCGAGCATCACGTATCTTGGGCGGTGGTACTCGATAATCTTGCAGATGGTAAAGAAGAAGTTTCCACGTTCTTTCTTGTCCTTGAAGCCCTCGCGTTTTCCTGCTTGGCTGAAAGGTTGACACGGGAAGCCGGCGCACAAAATATCATGAGCCGGTATGTCTTTAGGCTCAATTGAGAGAATATCGCCGTGAATGACGCCACCTCCGAAGTTGATTTCATACAACTTCTGGAGATCCTCTTTCAATTCGCTGGCGAAAACGCACTCGTGCCCCAGTTTCTGGAGCGCGAGATGGAATCCACCAAGACCGGCGAACAGGTCTATGAATTTCAATCCCATAGGATTTGATTGCTTTCTGTCTATTTTTGGGTGCTTTATCATACAAAGTTAGCTTTTTTTACTGATTTTTCGATAAGATTCGACACTTATAAAGTTCGCGCACGCGAAAAGTGCGCTTATTTGCGCTTTTTATAGTGCCCCAGATCCTGCCGGATCAACAGTCCTTCATCAGTCCATTTTTTGATATTTCTTTCCGCTGTTGAAAGCGGCATTCCCAGGCGTGACGAAATCTCGATGAAGGTCTGGCGGTCGAATTCATCCGGTAGAGCGTCAAGGAAAAGTTGGCGACGAACCGTTTTCTGGCCGCTTCCTGTAGCCTTCTGTGTGGCCACTCGCGGCAGCTCTTTAAAGACTCTTGCGGTATGCTGCAGAAGGGCCTTCGAGATGATCATAGCAGCATGGAAATCATCGTCGGAACATATCCGCTCTGTTCCGAAGTCACCGTAATCCATCATTCGCCGCCATTCAGGAAGGACACTTTGTCTGGACACGTCACAATCAATTTTCCTGAATTTTAGGAAAGTTTTCTGATATTGTTTCCTAATGTTTAGGAAAGTTGTTATCTTTGCAAAAATCAGACGCCATGACGATAAAAGAAACTATCAAATCCCTCATAGCCATCAAACAGCAGGAGATACCTGTTCCGTACAATCCTCGCGAGGTTGAATTGCCCCTTAATGCTAAGAAGATAATCACTGTCGTGGGTGTCCGTCGCTGCGGTAAATCCACGCTAATGGAACTATGCGTCGAACGCATCCTCAAAGACGGCGTCAGCCCTCGTCAAATCGCTTGGATTGGCTTTGACGATGAGCGTTTCGACCAGATGCAGACCTCGGACTTCAACTCCATCCTTGAGGCTTATATGGAAATGTATCCAGACATTCCCATCAAAGATGTCTACTTCTTCTTCGACGAAATTCAGCGAATCGAGGGATGGGAACTCTTTGTAATGCGTTTATTTAAACACTATAGCAAGCATATCTTCATTTCCGGAAGCAATGCCGATATGTTGTCGGAAGAGTTGAACACTGCCCTGCGTGGCTGGCCGCTGGAGTATAAAGAGTATCCTTTATCCTTTGGGGAATACTGTCAGTTCAAAGGCCTTTCCACTGACAGTTACCTTGAACAGGACTTGGCAAAACTCCGAATGGCTTTCGATGCATTTGTCCACGAAGGCGGTTATCCGGAGGTGGTCCTGGAGCCCAGCCGCGCAATGAAGGACAAACTATTGCAGGGGTATTTCAACACTATGATATTTAGGGACCTAATTGAACGCTATAACTTGTCCAATCCGGAACGTGTCAAGTATGTAATCAAGCGCCTGATGGCGGGAATGACCAAACCCGCCTCCATCAACGCTATCTACAACGACATGCGCTCCCAAGGCCGGAAGGTTAGCAAAGATGACCTTTACGACTATGCGGAAAAGACCTGCAATATCTTCTTGTTGTACAAGGTGACCAAATTCGATCAGTCTTTCAAGAAAGAAACTAGTGCTCTACCAAAATACTATTGCGTAGATAATGGATTGCGCCAGTCAGTCTTAATCCCAGGCCGTGATGACGATGGTATTCTCTTTGAGAATGCCGTGTATCTTCAGCTGTTGCGAAACCTTCCAGACGGGGAAAAGATTTGTTACTATCTGGGGAACAAAGAATGTGATTTCGTCATCCAGACCGAAACAGCCGTAAAGCAGTTAATCCAGGTGTGCTGGGATATGAAAGATAAAGAAACCCGTGGCAGGGAAGTGGAAGGAATACGTGAAGCTGCTGCGTTAACGCATTGCGCTGATATGACAATCGTAACCCGCGATCAGGAAGAGGAGATAGATGATTCTTGTGGAATCATTCACATCGTTCCAGCTTGGAAGTGGTTCCTGGGACGATAGCAATTATGTCCCCCTACTGTCCCCGAATTATTGGAGGCGTCCCCGAATGTTGGTGTGCTTTTGGCCTCGGGGGAGAAAAATATAAAAGGTGCGTCCCCGCTATTGTTTAAGGCAGGCGAGGGGGATGACATGGACTCCGTCGGGGCGGGTGTAAGCAAATTCGCCGCCGGTGATGACCATCAGCAGGTCTGGCTCGCGGAGAGGAACCTGCTTCTCTTCCTGATTATGTTTGTGGATCAGTCCGACGAGTTCTTTCAGGTGGGATGCGCCTTCTTCGATTTCGCTGCTGCCCAGTTTGCACTCAATCAGGGCGTATCTGCCGTCGTCGAGATGCAGGACGATGTCGGCTTCCAGACCGTAGCGGTCCCGGTAGTGTGAGACTTCGCCGCCTAGCTGGGCCGAATAGACCTTGAGGTCACGAACGCACATACACTCGAAGATGAAGCCGAAGGTCTTTAGCTGTGTTTTCAACTGGCCCGGTCCTAGACCGAGAGCCGCAACAGCGACGGAAGGGTCGCAGAAGCTGCGTTTCTCTCCGCTGCGGATGGCGGTCTTGGAACGGATGGCCGGATTCCAGGCGCCTATGTCTTGAATGACAAAAAGCTTCTCGAATGCGGAAACGTATTTGTCAAATGTGCTCCGTACCAGCGAGTCGTTGTTTGCGGTTACATCTGCGAAGATGGTGGTCTTGTCTGCCAGGGAAGAGACGTTTCGCGCATAGGAACGCAGGATTGCTTTCGCAATCTTCGGGTCAAGTTTCTGCTTGGCCGCTCTGGAAATGTCTTTTTCGCAGACGGTCTTGACATAGTTCTTGGCTATGAGCAGTTTCCCGCGATCGGTCGCAGGCTGCAGAACGGCCGGCCAGCCTCCGCGACAGGCTGCGAAAATGAGGTCTTCGACACTCATTTTGGAGCGGGCGCTTATTTCCGTGGACGGGGCGTCGAAAAGGGCCTCCAGCGATATCTCGCCGGTGGATTCCATCGTCTCGTACAGACTCATAGGATACATAGTGAGTCCTGCAATCCGACCGGTGCCGGTATGGGCGGATTCGTCTATATCCGCAGCGGCTGAGCCTGTGAGAATGAATTGGGCGTGCTGCTGGCGACGGTCGCAGGCGACGCGCACGGCATCCCACAATGTGGGCGCATCCTGCCATTCGTCAATCAACCTCGGCGTATCGCCCTCAAGCAGCAGGGAGGCCTTGGTCCTCGCCGTAGCCAGATACTCGTCCCGCTTGTCGGTATCCTGCAATTCTATGATACTGGCGGCTTTCTGCTTGGCAGTGGTTGTCTTGCCACACCATTTGGGGCCTTCTATGTTGACAGCCTCGAAGGCATCCAGATAATCCTGAAGCTGATCGTCAATCACTCTTTTCAGATACTCCATAAGTGTTCTTTTCTTTTGCGGCGCAATTTACGCATTAAACCACACTATTCCAAATATTTCCATTAAATATGGCGGTAAGATTTGTGGCAAATTGGCGGTAAGATTTGCGGTAAAATGATGGTAACTTTTGCGGTGATCTACAAACGGCATCGATAAAACTCTTTGGGTCGATTTGCAATTCCTTGCAGATGCGAGCGGCAACTCCTAGAGAGGGAACGACTGCACCTCTTATATATTCACTGATTCTTGACTGACTTGTTCCAACCCTGGCTGCAAGCGTTTTCTGAGCCATTCCGTGCTGCTTGAGGTGCTTTTTGATGAGGGATCCCAGACTCATTTAATTGTACGCGCAGTATAGAGGAGTGCCAGGAGGAATTGGATGAATTGAATTTTTATCGCTCGGAATTTAAATTCCTACAGGGAATTCTTGATAATAAATCCAATTCAGAACGCTATGAATTGATATATACCAAATGCTAAAGTGGAACCATTTCGATTCAAGCGGGATGTAATCTATGGGTTTTTATGGATAAGGTCAATAGAATCAATCAAGTGCTTGGTCCATATGAGTCAAATGATAAGGAAGTATGAAGATACAATACGCATCCGACCTGCATCTGGAACTGCGGGATAATATGAACTACCTTAAAAGTAATCCTCTTCCTGTAATCGGGGAGATTCTGGTCCTTGCCGGAGATATCTATTATCTGGACAATCCATCTATAACCCACTTGCGATTCTAGGATTGGTGTGCGGAACATTTTCAATATACCCTTATAGTACCTGGGAATCACGAGTACTATAACTATAGTGATATTTATGAGCGAGGGGACTCGTGGCGCTGGGAGGGGCGTCATTTTCCCACACAGAAGCGTGAGAAGATTTGGCCTAATACCTCATCGGTGGAGATGGCGCCGGTGATGGTGCCGAGGGAGGAGAGGGCGGTGTGGAGGTCGATGGTGAGGAGGTCGCCGGGGAGGCCGGAGGAGAGGCCGGCGCGAACGGCGGAGAGGGCGGAAGATGCCTCGCGGAGGGCGGCGGCGTGGCGGGCGTTGGTGACCAGAATGTCGCCCGCGGAGGTGATTCCAGAGACGGAAACGAGCTCCCGGCGCAAATAGTCGAGGCCGATACCCTGTTTGGCGGACACTGGCAATGAAACCACCGAAACGCCCTGCAAATCAATGCAGGAAACAATATTGTTTAGAATATTAACATTTTTGTTACACATGCCGCAATCCACTTTGTTGCCCAAAAGCACTAACTTCTGCCTCTTCAAATCCACCATCTCCAGAATCCTCTCCGCATCCTCCTCGACAGACTCTCCGCAAAGGTCAACAAGGCCCAAAACTATCTCCGCTTCGGCGGCTTTCCGGCGCGCGCGCTCGATGCCGAGGCGCTCGATTTCGTCGCCCGATTCGCGGATGCCGGCGGTGTCGATGAAACGGAACAGAATACCGTCGATCACGCACGTTTCTTCCACCGTGTCGCGCGTCGTACCCGGGATATCGGACACTATTGCACGGTCGTCGTTTAGCAGGGCGTTGAGGAGCGTGCTCTTGCCGCTGTTTGGCGCGCCCACAATCGCGACCGGGACGCCGTTTCGCACGGCGTTGCCGATGCGGAAGGAATCGGCAAGGGCATCGCAGCGCTGAATCGCCCTTTCCAGAATCTCGTCCAACTTCCTGCGGTCGGCGAATTCCAGCTCCTCCTCGGAGAAATCCAGTTCCAGTTCCAGCAGGGCGGAGAACTCCAGGAGCGTCTTGCGGATCTCTGCCAATTCGGCCGAATAGCCTCCTTTGAGCTGGCTCAAAGCCACTCTGTGCTGAGCTGAAGTACAGGATGAGATAAGGTCCGCAACCGCCTCGGCCTGAGCAAGGTCCATTTTGCCGTTAAGGAACGCGCGCTGGGTGAATTCGCCCGCGGCAGCAAGCCTGCAGCCGCAAGCGCACAGCCTGTCGAGTATGCCCGAAACGATATATGGAGACGCGTGGCAGGAAATCTCCGCCATATCTTCTCCCGTGTACGACCGAGGGGCGTGGAAGACCGACACAAGCACCTCGTCCAAATCGCGCACAACTCCGAATCTAATGCTGAATCCGGCGGCCGAAGCGGCTGAACCCCTGCGGAACGACACCACGGAATCAACGGCCGCGAGAGCCGAAGGCCCGCTCACGCGGACGATGGCTATGGCTCCTCCAGGGGAGGTCGCAGGCGCGCAGATGGTCTCGGAAGTCATTGAGCCAGATGCAGTTCGTGAGCTGCGATGCCGAATTCCACGTCATCGCCCATATGTTTGCCCAGATCGTCGGAAATCTTGATGACTTTTTCCCACGGATCCTTCGAACTCATACGGCATCGGCTGAGCTTCATCACGATATTCGCCGCCTTGTAGCCGGGAATGCCGGGGTCGCATGTGAGATTGGTGCCGATGCCGGCACTGACCTTGATGCGTCCCTTGAAATGCGAAGCCACGCGCTTGAACTTCGGGAAATCGAGCGCATTGCTGAATACCAGCAACTTAGTGCGCGGGTCGATGCCGAATTCTTCCAGGCGTGCGATAATCATCTCGCCGATTTCTATCTCGTCTCCCGAATCCTGGCGGAAGCCGTCCAGCAGTTTGGCCTGCTTGAGCGTTAGCGTGCGTAGGAACGACGCTGTGGTAAATGTGTCTATGAGAGCGGTCCCCAGGGCACCGTCATATACCTTGATCCAGTCTTCCAGGCCCAGATAGTTGGCTCGCTTGTAGCCGAATACGCCGCTGTGGAACATCATCCACTCATGCGGGAAGGTGCCTACCGGAAGCATGTCGTACTTCATCGCAAAAAAGACGTTGGACGTGCCTGCGCAGTACTGGGGGCATTTCTCTTTCAGGCGCTTCACTACGGCTTCGTGGACATCTGACGAAAAGCGCCTTCGCGTGCCGAACTCGGAAAACACCAATGCTTCCTTGTTGGCAAGCTCGATCTTGGCGTCCAGTCTGTCAATAATGGTCTGCAGGTCGGCTTTAACGCCCAGACGTTTGTTGCGAAGCTCGGCAACAATGGCAAGCAGGGGGACTTCGTAAAGGGTAACTTTATATAAATAGTCGGTCACTTCAATCTGCAGATGACCATCCCCGTCCAGCCGGCAATCAATCTTGTCCGCTTCGAATCTGAACCCCCTCAGCCATTCCCAGTAATTGCGGTGGATATATCGCACCCGCGAGCAGCAGTAGTCAAACTCGTCGTCGGTAAGCGAGAGCCGGGACATCTCCAAAATGGCCTCCCTGAGCGCGGACAAAAACTCTTCGTCGTAAACCTCTGCGGCCCTGTCGTTGAACTTGAAAGTGCCTTCCGCCAGCGGATACAGCTGGAAGTAGGCGTTGCTCGTGGAAAACTTGTACAGGTCGGTATCCAGTATGCTGAGTATCATCGCTCTTAATACTTAATATTTGAAGGAACTGCCTCCCACGAACTCGCGGAGCAGGGAAGTAGGCGGTATCTGGCGGTCGCTGACCGGACGGAAGTAACTGAGGAACTTGAGCAGGCGGTTGGCCTCGCTGTATTCTGGGCAATTACGGGGCACCATCGCCAATATCCGCTCCGCGTGCAGACGGAAGACGGCGAATTCCACCAGGTATGCCGAATTGAACAGCACATCAGCGGTCTCCTGATAAGGATAGATCCATCGTACCTCGGCCCTCCTCACGTTAGGCCAGTTGCGTATCGTCTCCTGGGCGGAATACGCTCCCTTGTTGTAATCGCGCACGATCCTGCGGAGCAGACGGTTGTCGCTGGTAGGGATGCAGTTATGGTTGTCCAGAGAGATACTGACTATCGTGTTGATGAAAATCTTGAACTTGGCGGAATCGGGGATGAGGTTCGTGAGCGCCGGGTTGAGCGCATGTATGCCTTCTACCAGGACCACAGTGCCGGGCGTCATTTTCAGCGTCTTGCCGTTGTATTCGCGTATGCCCGTAACGAAGTTATACTCAGGTACCTGCACTTCCTCGCCGGAGAGCAGACGCACCAGGTCGGCCTGCATTGCGTCGTGGTCCACGGTATCGAAATTGTCGAAGTCGTAGGAGCCGTCGGGGAATTTGGGCGTGTCGAGCCGGTTGACGAAATAATCGTCGGTGGAAATCGACACGGGCCGCAGTCCGCAGGCCATCAGCTGCACGCTGAGCTGCTTGGTAACCGTCGTTTTACCGCTGCTGCTCGGGCCGGTAATCAGCACCAGGCGCATTGCCCCGCAGCGGTAACGGCGTTCGATTTCTTCCGCAATCTTAACGATTTTCTTCTCCTGAAGCGCTTCGGCCACCTGTATGAGCTCGACGGCGTGCCCCTGCTCGCAGGCGTGGTTTACGTCGCCCACGTTGTCCAGGTTCATTATTGCGTTCCAGTTCATACTCTCGCGGAAGACCTCGAAGGTCTTGGGCTGAGGCTCGAATACCGTAAGCTTGTCGGGGGCGTGCCTGTCGGGAACGCGCAGGAGCATTCCGTCTTCGTATTGGGAAAGCTCCCATATCTTCAGATATCCTGCAGACGGCACAAGGGCGTCGTAATAATAGTCGGGAGAGCCCTCCAGCGTGTGATAGCGGATGTACAGCTGTCCGCTGGTTTCCAGCAACTTGACCTTGTCGTCGAAGCCGAGGCTGCGGAACAGTTCGATGGCCTCTTCCAGCCTGACTTCCATTCGCTTGAAAGCCGGATCCGCGGCCACTATCTCCTGCATCCTTCCGCGTATGCGATCAACGTCTTCCGACGTGACGGGGGAACCCTTCTGGAGTTCGCAGAAATAGCCCTTGGAGATGGGACGCCGCATCTTGATGGTACAGCCCGGGAAAACGTCGCGGGCCGCCTTGCTGAGCAGGAAGCAGAGCGAACGGCAGTAGGCGCTGCGGCCGGCGTAGGAACGGTAGTCGAGGAATTCGACTTCACGGTTGTTGAAGGCGCGGTACTTCATACCCTGCGTAACGTAGTTGACCTTGGCGCAGAGAATGTCGTAGGGACGTTCGAAATCGAAGTGGGGGAGAGCCTCCGCCAGTGTCACACCCTCCTGGAATTCCTTGGAGGTGCCGGTGTTCTTGCAGTATATCTTCAGCATGATTGGCAAAAATAGCAAAAAAAATACTTACTTTTGCGAAAAATATTGTCATATGAGCGAAGTGCATCTTGTCAATCATCCTATGGTTCAGCACAAGCTGAGCATAATGCGCGAGAAGGAGACCGGTTCCAAAGATTTCCGTCAGCTGCTGAAAGAGATTTCCATCCTGATGGGTTATGAAATCACCCGCGACCTTCCGCTTACGGAGATAGAGATTGAAACTCCCATAAGTTCCATGCGCGCCAGCCGCGTGCTCGGCCGCAAACTGGCCATCGTGCCCATCCTCCGTGCCGGCCTCGGTATGGTGGACGGCCTGCTGGACCTGGTGCCCGTGGCAAAGGTCGGCCATATCGGTCTGTACCGCAACGAGACCACCCACAAGCCCGTCGTGTATTACTGCAAGCTGCCTGAAGATATTCAGGAACGTCTGGTCATCCTTACCGACCCTATGCTTGCAACCGGCGGCAGTTCCTGCGACGCCCTGGATATGCTGAAGGAGCGCGGCTGCACCAACATCAAGCTGATGTGCCTCGTGGCTGCCCCCGAAGGCATTGCGAAGGTGCAGGCGGAGCACCCCGACGTGGATATCTATGTGGCCGCGATAGATGAGAAGTTGAACGAGAACGCCTACATCGTCCCCGGTCTCGGCGACGCCGGCGACCGAATCTTCGGAACGAAATAAAAAATGCGGCTCACGGGCCGCATTTTTTATTATCTGATGTCTCTCGAGGAGACCTTGCTCATATTGTCCAGCAGGTCGCCGTTGGTCTTGTATTCGTCCATCAGCTGGAGCATGAAGTTCATTGCTTCCAGAGGGTTCATATCGGCGATGAGTTTGCGGAGTATCCAGATGCGGTTGGCGCTGGCGCGGTCCAGGAGCAGGTCGTCGCGGCGGGTGCCTGAGAGGACGATGTTCACGGACGGGAAGATGCGCCTGTTGGAGAGGCTGCGGTCGAGCTGGAGCTCCATATTGCCGGTGCCCTTGAATTCCTCGAAAATAACGTCGTCCATCTTGGAACCGGTCTCTGTGAGGGCGGTTGCGAGGATGGTGAGCGAGCCGCCGCCTTCGATGTTGCGNNNGGCTTCTGGAGGGCGTTGGCATCGACGCCACCGGTGAGCACCTTGCCGGATGCAGGCTGCACGGTGTTGTAAGCACGGGCGAGACGGGTGATGGAGTCGAGCAGGATAACCACGTCGTGCCCGCACTCTACGAGGCGACGGGCCTTTTCCAGTACCATATTGGCCACTTTCACGTGGTGCTCGGCGGGTTCGTCGAAGGTGGATGCTACAACCTCGGCCTTGACGCTGCGCTGCATATCGGTGACCTCCTCGGGACGCTCATCGATGAGGAGCACGATCTCGTAAACCTCGGGGTGATTGTCTGCGATGGCGTTGGCTATGCTCTTGAGCAGCATTGTCTTACCGGTCTTCGGCTGAGCCACGATGAGGCCGCGCTGGCCCTTGCCGATAGGGGAGAACATATCCACGATGCGGCAGCTGGGGTCGGTTGCGTGCCCCTTGCCCAGGAGGTTGAACTTTTCGTCCGGGAAGAGGGGGGTGAGGAAGTCGAACGGCACGCGGTCGCGGATGAATTCCGGGGTGCGTCCGTTGACGTACTTGATCTTGACGAGCGGGAAATATTTGTCGCCCTCGCGAGGGGGACGGATCTCGCCGGTGACGGTGTCGCCCGGCTTGAGGGCGTTGAATTTTATCTGCTGCTGGGAGACGTAGATGTCGTCCGGAGAATTCAGGTAGTTGTAGTCGGAGGAACGGAGGAAACCGTAGCCGTCGGGCATGATTTCCAGCACGCCGGTGGCCTCTACCGTGCCCTCGAATTCAGGCACCTTGGGCTTGGGAGGCCTCTGCTGCTGATTCTGGCCGTTCTGCTGGGGCTGACCGTTCTGCTGATTCTGAGGTTGATTCTGCTGGCCGTTCTGCTGCTGCGGGCGCTGCTGCTGGTTCTGCTGGCCCTTGGGGGACTGCTGCTGATTCTGTTGAATCTGCTGAGGCTTGCCTCCCTGCTGATTCTGCTGGCCCTGCTGGGGCAGACCGTGCTGCTGCGGGCGGTTCTGCTGCGGCTGCGCGGGGGCCTGGGGCGCTGCTGCGGCTTCGGGGGCCTTGGGCTGCTCGGGAGCGGCCTTCTTGCGTCCGCGCTTGCGGGGCGCCTCTTCTGCCGCCGCCTCGGGAGCCTCGGACGGCTTAGGAGCCGCGGCCTCAGGGGCCTTGGGCTGCTCAGGCTCGGCCTTCTTGCGGCCGCGCTTCGACTTGGCAGGCTCAGCGGCTGCGGGCTTGGCTTCCTCCGCGTCCTCAGCCTTGACGGCCTTGGCGGGCGCCTCGGCAGCCTTCGGCGCCTCTTCGCCCTTCTGCTTGCGGGGACGGCCGCGCCTCGGCTTTGCCTCGTCGGGTTTGAGGGATTCACGCTTGGCTTCGGCATCCAATATATTGAAACTCAGGTCTTCGTCGCTTGTCTTACGGCTGAATTTGATATCCAGCTCCCTGGACAGGCTTTCCAACTGCTCTCGGCTCATTTTCTTGAGCTCTTCAAAGGAATGTGTCATTATATAAATTTGATTGGCCTGCAGGTGCGGGATGCACTTGACAGGATAATTTGATAGGGCAAAGATAATAATAAAAAAGGATAAATCCTAATTATCCCAGTAACTGCTGCTCTTCTTGAACTGGAGTATGTCTGCCAGCGCCGCTGCATTGGCCGCGATACGGAACTGGTACGACGCCCACGTGCCCGTGGGTACCCAGGATACTGAGATGTTGAAGCAGTGCAGGTCGTATGTGAAACTGAACTGGGTGGTGGTTATCTTCATTGCCTGAAGGTCGAAGCCGGAACTGGCGTTGATGCTCAGGCGGGGCGTCAGCTTGATGTTGCCGCTGGCCTGCACCGTCTGCGTTATCCTGCTTTCGGGAACCAGTTTCTCTTCCTCCCATTTGTAGGACATATTGCAGCTGAACGAGTAACTCAGGTTGACGGACCAGGGGGCGTTGGGATTGGTGTAATAAAGCCATCCTCCCGGAATGAACTCCCCGGTGACCGGATGGTAGAAGTAGCGCTGGTAGTAACTGGCCGCGCCGTTGATTACCGAGCCGCCGGAGCCTCCGATGTTGCTGGGATCCTTGACGCCGTCGTTACCCTTGATTTCTCCCTTGCCGGAAATGGACCAGGATGCCGACGCGCTGAGGTTGTTCATACGCAGGAGTCCCTGTCCCTGGGTGATGGCGAACTTGTTTATCTGCCTGCCCGAAGGGCCGATGGCATAAGGGTCGAAGCTGGCGCTTCCGCTTATGGATATCTGGTTGAAGAGGGAAGTGGACATCGAGATGCTGATGGCCCTCATCTTCAGACTGTCGGCCAGGAAGTTGTAGCCGGTGCTGATGTTGAACTGGTCTATCAGCTTCACCTTCTTGTTGGCCTTGCCGGTGGTGTCTGCCATATCGCGCACCTTGGCCTCCAGGTTGTTGCCTATGGAGATGTTGGCCGTGGCCGACTTGCCCTTTCCGGGAGGGCTGTACACGTTGCCCTGGTAGATGTTGTATTCCTTGGTCTTCTGGTTGCCGTGGATGTCGGTGTATTCCAAGGTCCTGTAGCCGTTGGCGTAGGTGCCGAGCTCGGGGCTGAACGACATCGACACGGAAGGGGAGATGACGTGCCTGATGGCCTGCACCGTGTTGTAGTCGCCGAAGTTGTACATTCCGTAGATACGGGTGCTCATCGCCACGGAACCGGAATAGTTCTGGGTAATTCCGAAGGTGTTGAACTGGGTGCTCGGAAGTTCCACTTCCTTGTCCTGCTCGGGGTCGTAGGTCCACTCCCGCTTGCGGAAATGCCAGTTCATTCCGTACGATACCGACGGGTTGACGTTGATGTACTTGAACAGCTGGAAATTCGGCAGGCCGACGGAGAAGTTGTGCGTCATACCGTTCTGGAATCTGTCCAGGAAGCCGTCCTGCATAAACTCCGACGCCTTGAAGTTGATCTTGTTCTGCAGGGTAGTGTTGTATCCTATCGAAATCTTCTCGTAGAACCTTTCCTTGCCGACCCTGACCTTGCGCTTGAACGGATAGAAGGTGCTGACGTTGAACGTCACGTTAGGCAGGGTGAAGGAATATGAGGAGTCGCGGGAACTCTGGGAATGCAGGGCGTTGACGCTGAGGTTGAACTTGCCGTTCCAGTTCTTGGAGTAGGAGATGGACGAGGAAATCTGGTTCTGCAGGGCCTCGTTCACGGAGTGCGAGTTGTACTTGCTGTTGGACGGCGAGGAGAAGTTTACGGACGCGCTGAAACTGGTTCCGGGGTGTGCCTTGGAGTCCTGCGTGTGCGACCATTTGACGGAGAAGTTGCTGTATTCGTTGAACTCGGGCGTATCGGGCTCTCCGGTCTGGTCGTGGGAGTAGATGAATCCGAAGCTGCCGTTGAACTTATACTTCACCATATATCGGGAGTTCACGTTCAGGGCCCAGGAGCCAAGGGTGTAGTAGTCTCCGGTGACGGAGAGGTCGAGGTAGTCTCCGAAAACGAAGTACATACCGGCGTCCCTCATATAGAAGCCTCGGGCCTTTTCCTCGCCGAAGCTCGGCATCAGAAGGCCTGTGGCCCTTTCCGGGCGCTTGGGGATGAAACCGAACGGCAGGCCCACGAAGGGCAGTTTGACGTCTTCCACCACCAGGTAGGCGGGACCGAAGACCGTCTTCTTCGATGGCTCCGTTATCACTTTCGCCGATGTGAGAGCCAGATAATAGTGCGGATGGTCGAGTTCGCACACGGTGTATTTGCCCTCGGTGAGGTTGATGCTCTTGTCGGGCATCATCTTCACCCGACCGCCGTGCATTATGGCGTCTTCTTCGTTGGTGATGATGTTCTTGATGGAGGCCTTGCGGGTGTCGAAGTTGTACCGCACCTCGTCCATATTGTACGTCTTGCCGCCCTGGGTCATCACCGGCCGGCCTATCCATTCGCCTGTCAGCGTGTCCAGTCTGCCCTTCGCATAGACCGTTCCGGTCTTCATATTGTACTGCATATAGGCGGCGGTGAGCTTGAGGTCCTGGTACTCCACGGTGACGTCGCCGTAGTAGTAGATCATACGCTGGCCGTCGGTGAAAACCTCCACGATGGAGTCTTTGGCGGATGAGAATGCGGGGACTTCCAGGGAACTTTTGGAGCGCATCGCTGCGGAATCGGCCCTGCGTAGGGAGTCGGCCACGCGGATGGAATCGCGGCGGGCCAGCTCGAGGGAGTCGGGCTCGACCACGCGTACGGTCTTGGGCACGGCGTTGCTGAATACCCTTCTCGCACCTCTCCGGCCCACATTTTGGGCAGGGAGGTTCCAGGATGCCAGCGCCAGCATCAGCAAAACACAAACTATCCGCTCCGCAGTTCTCAAATCACAATAATTTTATTATATTTGCGAATCGACAAATTTAGCATTTATTTTTGAAACGCACAATTTACTTGGTCCTGGCGGCCATTCTGGCCGTATTTCCCGCGAAAGCTGAGGATATAGGCCTCAACACCCTCGTCATCGACCCCGGTCACGGCGGAACCGACCCCGGAGCCGTCAGCCGCGACGGCAAATCTTACGAGAAGACTTTCACCCTCGATATAGCTAAACGCTTTGCAGAGAAGGTCAGGGCCGAGTGCCCGGGCGTAAAGGTCATCCTCACCCGCGATTCGGACAAGACCGTTGCCCTCAATGACCGTGCCGTAATTGCGAACAAGGCGAACGCCCAGCTGTTCGTCTCCATTCATATTAACGCTTCGCCCAAGACATCACCAAACGGCTATTCAGTACACGTGCTGGGGCAGTCGTCCAAGAAAGACAGGGATCTGTTTGCATACAATATGGATGTTTGCAAGCGCGAGAACTCCGTGATTCTGCTGGAAGACGATTATTCTACGACCTATCAGGGCTTCGATCCTTCCGACCCGGAGTCGTTCATCTTTATGCAGCTTATGCAGAACTCCCATCTGGAGCAGAGCCTCTCTTTCGCGCAGATGGTGTCTGAGTCGCTCGCCGGCGGCCCTGTGACCGAGAACCGCGGCATATGGCAGGACCCTTTCCTGGTGCTGTGGAAAACCGCTATGCCTGCAGTGCTGGTGGAACTTGGTTTTATCTCTAACAGCACGGATCTCACTGCTTTAAAGAGCGAGACCTCAAGGGATAAGATAGCTACGCGCCTGTGCTTGGCATTCAAGAAATACAAGACCGGTTACGACAGGAGCGTCGCGCTGGACCCCGGGGCTGAGATTCCGCAGGAGGCGGGCCAGGCAGGGGAGAAGGCAGGCGCTGCAGAGCCTGCTGCCGGACAGGAGGTGTCCGCGGAAGCGGTACGATACGGCGTGCAGATTTTCGCCGGATCCAAGATACTCGAGGCCGGGGATCCCGCGTTTATGGGATACCGGCCGCTCAGGGTGAAATCCGGGAAGGTTTATAAATATATTATTGCTGTTTCCGACGAAATCGACGGTGCAAAAAAAGATTTTTCGAAAATAAAGAAAAAATATCCGGACGCCTTCATCGTAAGGATCGAGGGTGAAAAGGTATCGCTCTCAAAATAGATTTTTTTTGCCTCAGCCGTAGCGTGCAATATTTTTTTCTTGAAATCGCTACTTTATAAAAATTATAAATTATAAAGAATTTGATTTCTATTGTTTTAGCAAAGGAAAACTTCTGTAAACCGCTGGGTTTTAATAAATTATAAACAGGGTGTTTTGCGACTGAACCCTTTATTATTTAATGCAAATTTTTTATTAAAACAACAGCGCAAACATTTTTTTTTGCATTTTTTTTCAACCATTTTTGCAATCGCGATTGTCTCTTCCGGACGGTCGCCGCTTAAATGAACGAGAACCAAAGGCACATAGATATCTGGAATCATTTCCTCAAGATTGTCGGTCAGATCGTCGAACCGCAGAAGTTCGCGACCTGGTTCCAGCCTGTGCGCCCCCTCTCGATCACCGACTCCACCCTCACCGTTGAGGTGCCTTCCGATTTCTTCCGCGAATACCTCGAGGCCACCTACCTTGATATAATAAAGAAGACGCTCAAGCGCGTGATAGGCGCCGACGCCAAACTGGTGTATATGGTCCGCACCGTAAACACCCAGCCGGCAATGGCCGTGCCCGAGGCGGCGGGTACGGTTCCCGTAAACCGCGAGATAAGCGTGAACGTGCAGCCTTCCGGTACGCCCAATCCTTTTGTGTATCCGGGCCTGCGCAAGATCCAGATCAATCCCAAACTCAATCCGGTCTATTGCTTCACCAACTTCATAGTGGGCGAATGCAACAAGATGGGATATACCGCCGGCACCGCGATTTCCAACGCTCCCGGCAAGACTTCGTTCAATCCACTGTTCATATTCGGCGGTCCCGGTCTCGGCAAGACCCATTTGGCCCAGGCCATCGGCATTGCCATACACGAGCGTTTCCCCGACCTTGTGGTGCTTTACGTCAACGGCCAGGAATTCAAGTCGCAGTACATCGATGCCGTGAACGTGCGCAACAAGCTCACCGACTTCCTCGGCTACTATAAGAAGATAGACGTTCTCATCGTGGATGATATCCAGGACCTCCAGGGCCCCGGCACCCAAAACGCCTTCTTTAACATATTCAATTACCTGCACCAGGTCGGCAAACAGCTGATATTCACCTCCGACCGTGCGCCCGTTGAGCTCCAGAACTTCGAAGACAGGCTCCTGTCCCGCTTCAAATGGGGACTCTCCGTGGAACTCCTCCATCCCGACTACGCCACCCGCCTCAAGATGCTGCAGGCTCTCCGCCGCAGGGAAGGCGTCACCATCGGGGATGACGTGCTGGATTACCTGGCATCCAACATCAAGACCAATTTCCGCGAGCTGGAGGGAGCGTTCCTTTCCGTAATGGCCTATGCCACCGCTATGCACGCCGAGAATTCGGTGGAACTGGCTGCAAGGGTTACCGAGAAGATAGTTAGTGCACCCGTGCGTGAGATTACCATCTCCACCGTGCAGGCCGCCGTATGCGAGTATTTCAGCATCAGCAGGGAAGACCTGGTTTCCAAGTCGCGCAAGCGCCAGATTGTTCAGGCCCGCCAGATATCTATGTATCTCTGCCGCAACCTCATAAGCAACTGCTCCCTTTCTTCCATTGGAGCAGAGACCGGCGGCAAGGACCACGCTACCGTACTTCATTCCTGCAACATCGTTTCCGACCTTATGGCCACGGACCGCGTGTTCAAGAAGTACGTGAACGACCTTGAGAACCAACTGCTTCCTTCCGAAGCATAATATATTCACACATATGCAAAGTTCACGAGTTCTTGATATCTTCAAGGAGATTACGACCGTCCCCAGGGAATCCGGCCACGAAGGCCCGATGACCGACTGGCTCTGCCGCAAGGCGGAGGCGCTCGGCCTCGAATACAAGCGCGACGCCACCGGCAACGTGCTGATAATCAGGCCTGCCGCTCCAGGCAAGGAGAATGTTCCCGCAATAGTGCTCCAGGCCCACCAGGATATGGTGTGCGAGAAGAACGCAGGCGTGAAGCACGACTTCCGCAAGGATCCCATCAAGTATGTCATCGAAGACGGATGGATGGTGGCAAAGGAGACCACCCTCGGAGCGGATGACGGCATAGGTATCGCGGCCTGTATCGCGCTGCTCGAGGACGACGCTCCCACCGGTCCGGTGGAGTGCCTTTTCACCATTTCGGAAGAGACCGGAATGGACGGAGCCGAGGCTCTGGAGAGCGGATTCTTCAGCGGCAAAACCCTGATAAATCTCGACTCGGAAGACGAAGGACAGCTCTTCATAGGCTGCGCCGGAGGGCTCAATACGAACATAAAGTTCAACTTTAGCAGAAAGGAGAAATTCTCTGAGTATGTGAAACTTATTATTAGCGGTGGAATAGGCGGACACAGCGGCGACGACATCAATAAAGGCCGCGCCAACACCGTTCAGCTGATGGCCCGTTTCCTCTATGGCCGGCTGGCCGAGGGCCTGCAGCTCGTGAGCATCGACGGCGGCGGCAAGCCCAACGCCATCGCACGCGAGTGCGAGGCAGTGGTGGCCGTGCCCGATGCTGCAGCCTGCATCGCGGCCTTCCGCTCCTTCCAGGCCGACCTCTCGGAAGAATACCATTGCACCGACCCTGACCTGAAGTGCAGCGCGGAGCGGGTGAAGGCCGCCGCCGTGCCCGTATCGGAGTCAGCCTCGCGCCGCATAATCACCGCACTCTTCGCCTGCCCGCACGGTGTGGAGGCGATGAGCCAGGACATTCCCGGTCTGGTACAGACCTCTACCAACCTTGCCAGCGCGCATACCCCCGGCTGCGGCAATATGATCGAAGTGGTAACCAGCCAGCGCAGCTCCGCCACGAGCGAGCGCAGGGCTATGGCCGCCAAGGTCAGGGCTAACTTCGAGCAGGCCGGAGCCGTCGTGCGTCTTATGTACGAGTATCCCGGCTGGAATCCCGATATGAATTCCCATATCCTTGCCCGTACGGCCGATGCCTACCGCCGCCTGTTCAACCAGGAACCGGAAATAAAGGCCATCCACGCGGGCCTGGAGTGCGGACTCTTCCTGCAGAAGTTCCCCGGACTTGATATGATTTCGTTCGGCCCCACCCTGCGCGGCGTTCACGCCCCGGGGGAGAGGCTCGAACTCTCCACGATGGACAAATTCGTCGCCCTCCTGGACGACGTGGTGCGTAATTTCGAATAGATATGCTTGTAGCCCCTTCACTTCTCGCCGCCGATTTCCTGCATCTGGAAGACGATGTAAGGATGCTCAATGCCGGAGCTGACTGGATCCATCTGGACGTGATGGATGGCACTTTCGTGCCCAATATCTCTTTCGGATTCAGCGTGCTGGATGCGGTTGCCAGGATAGCCGAAAAGCCTATGGACGCTCACCTTATGGTGGTTCATCCCGAGCGCTGGTTCAAGCGCCTGGCAGAGGACGGAATGTCCAGCGTGAGTTTCCATCTGGAGGCGGCCGGCAGGCGCAGCGCCGCGAATCTGGAGGAGATCAAGGCCTTGGGAATGAAGGCCGGCCTGGTAATCAATCCCGACGTGCCGGTCAAGCGCCTGTTCCCGTATATCGGCAAGGCGGACTTCTTCCTGATAATGAGCGTGTTCGCCGGATTTGGCGGGCAAAAGTTCATCTACGAAAGCCTCGACCGCGTGGCCGAGCTGCGCGCAGAGATTGAGAAGCGCGGGGCGAGTGCCCTGATTGAGGTTGATGGGGGAGTGTCTTCCGCAAACGCCGCATCCTTGCGCGAGGCCGGCGCCGACGTGCTCGTGGCAGGCAGTTCGGTTTTCAAGTCAGACGACCCGATAGCTGCTATCAAGGCACTCAGGGAAGCCTGAAAACGTACTTTCCAAATTCTTCTTGCAACTCTGATCCGCTGTTGTCGGTGCCTATGCAGGCCAGGCGACGGCGGATTTTTTCTGCCAGGCAGGCCAGTTCCTCGTGCAGGTCATAGGTGCGTCCGGTGAGTTCCTTCAGGCTTACGGGATTGGGCAAATCCACCGGCCAGGTGGTCTGGTTGAGGTTAAAGCCTATTCCGATGATGCTGTCCGTTACCAAAGTGCCGTCCAGCCTGTTCTCAATCAGCATTCCGCAGATTTTCCTATCGCCCACCCAGATGTCGTTGGGCCATTTGATGCGTGCCTCCACGCACTTTTCGCGCAGGTAATCGAGTATGCCGAGCGTGGTGGCGCAGGTTATCAGAATCAGTTCGCCTGCGGCCAGGCCGTCCGGGCGGAACAGGATGCTGAACAGCAGGTTGCGCCCCGGCTCCGAATGCCAGGTGTGGGTGCCTTGTCCGCGGCCTGCGGTCTGTTCCCCGGCCGCCACAACTGACAAATTGTCGCACCCCCCGGAGTTATCCCTGAGGTATTTGTTGGTGGAATCTGTGACAGGCAGCCACAATATATTGTCAGACCTTTGGCTTGGTGCCATTTTTGTAGTATATTTGTCCGCAAAATTATCATTAAGATGGCTCAAAAGCAAGGCAGGAATAAAAAAAATCCCCAGATAAAGGTAGTCCGCATAAATCTGAGCTGGGTGCTGTACGCCCTCCTCATCATCAGCATAGGCTGGATGCTCTTCAATAACCGTGGCGCCCAGGCCGAGAAGGTCGAGTGGGCCCAGGTGGAGCAGATGATCAAAGACGGCGATGTGCGCGAGGTCAAGTATGTGCGCAACGATTACAAGGGCACGGTTTCCCTCCGTCCGGAGTCGGTGCAGAAGTATTCCGCACTGTATCCCGGCGGCACGCCCCCCAAGAGTTCCCCGCATTTCTTCTTCCTCACATCCACCAAGTTCGACCCTGAAACCGTTTTCGCAAGCCTCAATGAGGCACTTCCCGAGAACTCACAGGTCAAGCTGGTAATCGAGAACGACGCCAAACTGTGGTCCGGCATCCTGGAGTGGATAGTGCCGATGGTCATACTCATCGCCTTCTGGGTGTTTATGATGAGGGGAATGTCCCGCAATATGGGCGGCGGCCCCGGTGCCGGCGGAATGAATCCGTTCAACGTCGGCAAGGCCAGCGGCAAGCTCGCCGACAAGACCAAGGTGAACGTAACCTTCAAGGACGTGGCCGGACTCTACGGCGCCAAGGAGGAGGTTATGGAGATAGTGGATTTCCTGAAGAATCCCAAGAAATACACCTCCCTGGGCGGCAAGATCCCCAAGGGCGCCCTTCTGGTAGGCCCTCCGGGTACCGGTAAGACCCTTCTGGCCAAGGCCGTGGCAGGCGAGGCCAATGTGCCGTTCTTTAGCATCAGCGGTTCCGACTTCGTGGAGATGTTCGTCGGCGTGGGTGCGTCCCGCGTGCGTGACCTCTTCGCGCAGGCCAAGGAGAAGGCCCCGTGCATCGTGTTCATAGATGAAATCGACGCCGTTGGCCGCGCCCGCGGCAAGAACGCCGGCTTTTCGGGTAACGACGAAAGGGAGAACACCCTCAACCAGTTGCTTACCGAGATGGACGGCTTCGGCACCAACAGCGGCGTCATCGTGCTGGCCGCAACCAACCGCGCCGACATTCTCGACAAGGCCCTTATGCGCGCCGGCCGCTTCGACCGCCAGATCCACGTTACCCTGCCCGACCTGAACGAGCGCAAGGAAATCTTCGAGGTGCATCTCAAGGGCCTGAAACTGGCCTCCGATTTCGACCTCGAGGGCATTGCCAAGCATACTCCCGGTTTCTCCGGAGCAGATATTGCCAACGTCTGCAACGAGGCCGCCCTTACCGCTGCCCGCAAGAACAAGCAGATAATCGACACCCAGGACTTTATGGATGCCGTTGACCGCGTTGTCGGCGGAATCGAGCGCAAGAAGACCATTATGTCGCCGCAGGAAAAGAGGCTCACCGCCTATCACGAGGCCGGCCACGCTGTTGCCGGATGGCTGCTGCCCGGCTGCGACCCCGTGCTGAAGGTGTCCATCATCCCGCGCGGCCAGGCCCTCGGCCTCACCTGGAGCCTGCCCGACGAGAAGGTGATGATGTCCAAGTCCGACCTCATCGACGAGATGTGTTGCCTGGTGGGCGGCCGCGTCGCCGAAGAGATAATCAACAACGGCGTACCCTGCACCGGCGCGCTGAACGACTTCGAGCGTATGACCAAGATGGCCTACTCGATGGTGACGTACTACGGTATGTCTGACAAGGTCGGCAACCTGTCGTTCTACGATTCCACCGGCGCCGCCGGCTACGAGTTCACGAAGCCCTACAGCGAGAAGACGGCCGAACTGATTGACAGCGAGGCCCGCAAGCTGGTGGACGAGGTTACCGCCCGCACGCGCAAGATACTCCTCGACAACTGGGGAGGACTGGAGCGCCTGGCGGAGATGCTCATCGAGAAGGAGGTCATAATGGCCGACGACATAGAGGCTATATTCGGCCCCAAGGCCGGCAAACACGGGGAAGCCCGCTTGAAGACAGATGCGTAATTTGCTTATCAGGACCCTGACCGGGATAGTGTTCCTGGCGGTGATGGTGTTCGGTCTCATCTGGGACCGCGGCATTTTTGCCTGCCTGTTCGTCACCATACTGGTGGTTGCTCTTCACGAGTTCTACAATATGGCGCTTGGCAAGCGTATGAAGATGCAGCAGCTGCTTGGCGAGGTCGCCGGCGGTGCGGCCTTCCTGCTGGTGGCCTGGCATTGTTTCTACGGCCTTGACCTGCGTTGGCTGGCCCTCGACCTTATCCCATTGCTGCTAATCCCTGTCAGCTGCCTCCTGATGCCTTCCCGCGAGGGTTTCGGTGACCTTGGCTACATTTTCACCGGCCTGGTGTACATTGCGCTTCCTATCAGCCTTGCTCCTTTCATTATGATGGACGGGGAAGTGTTCGACGGCTGGCTGATGCTCTCGCTGTTCATTATGATCTGGTGTGGCGACGTGGGCGCCTACTGTGTCGGTACGGCCTTCGGGCAGAAGCCTGATTCGCGCAAGCTTGCGCCTTCCATTTCGCCCAAGAAATCCTGGTGGGGTTTCTGGGGCGGCATCGTCTTCTGCGCCGCAGCGGCCGTTGGTCTGCATTACCTTACCTGGCTGCCGTTCGAGCTGGTGCATTGCATCGCTATCGGCGTGATTATCGGTGTGTGCAGCGTGTGCGGCGACCTTTTCGAGTCTATGTGGAAGAGGCATTTCGGCTTCAAGGACTCGGGCAAGTGCATCCTCGGGCACGGCGGTATGCTTGACCGTTTCGACAGTTCGCTTGCAGCAATTCCTGCAGCCTGTGTGTATATGATTATCTTCGGACTTATATGAGACTGGACAGGAATACATACGGTACGGTGCTCCTGGTCTATCTTGGGGTGGCAGTGGCTTTGTTCCTGTTGTTCCGTTTCGTGAATCAGTGGTGGATAGTGTGGCCTGTGGCGGCCTTCCTTTTGTGGGTGGCCGGCTGGCAGACCGCATTCCATATGGTTCCGGACCGCAAACTGGCAGGTTCTTCGAAGCTTGTTTCAGCCGTGGCTGACGGCAAGGTCGTTTTCATCGGCCCTTCCTACGAGAAGGAGTTCCTTAAGAGGGAATGCACGATGGTGTCCATCTATATGGATTTCTGGGATGTGCACGCGAATTTCTGGCCGGTGACGGGTACCGTCGATTATTCCGAGTATCATCCGGGCGAGCATTTCCTTGCCTTCAAGCCCAAGGCTTCGGAGGAGAACGAACACACCTGCACGGCCATCCGCACCCCCGAGGGGCATCACGTATTCTTCAAGCAGCTGGCCGGCGGCTTCGCCCGTCGCATCGTCTGCTACGCCAAGCCCGGCATGGAGGTCGTCGCCGGCGAGCAGTGCGGCATCATCAAGTTCGGCTCCCGCATCGACATCTACCTCCCCACCGACGCCGAAATCCTCGTCACCGTCGGCGAACTCGTCCGCGCCTGCGAAACCATCATCGCCAAACTCTAGCCTCGCGGTTATAGCGTTTTCTTCAACTATCTGATTCTCTACTACTTATCAAAACTCCTATGCGCAAATTTAGAGGCCACTGAAAAAGACTTTGTATT
>DBYB01000008.1:19867-31111 GCA_002309995.1 Bacteroidales bacterium UBA1197 | reverse complement strand
GAGGGTCTAAAGTAAATTTGCTTCTCAACCACTTACAAAGGCGTTCGACTGGTTCAGTCGGACGCTTTTTTTGGGTACTCTAAAACGTTTGTAAAACATTTTTTAGCCCGTTTCAAAAGTTCTACACCTGTCCGCAGCCAGTGCGGGCCACATCATCCGCCTGCGGCGGGATACCGCTGGAGAGGGCGAAACAGATAAAGGTACGGCGGCCGGCGTGGGTGCCTATCATTTCATATTTCGGGAAGGTCTCATCCTTATATTTACCAAGGATGGCTTTGGCGAAACTGTTCAGGTTGATGGGAAGGCGATCGTTGGTCTTCACTGTAAAAAATGTTACCCCTGTAACAAATGTGACATAGATTGCAACATCTGTTGCTGGAAGTCAAAAGCCCTATACCTTATATTTGCATGCGGTCCGAAAGGCCCGCCGCACAAAGCACTACTTAACTAATAATATATGTTCAAATACTAGTGATGCGTTTATTTAACGCGTTGATTATATAACTTATTAATATTTAATGTTTTACTAATGTCTTTGCTTGTTCACGATTTGAATCGCTTTACGGGCACCAACACGGATATAGATACGACCACGGAAGCGGACTGGCGGAAGTTTGGAGGGTTGGACTTCAACGACTCCGATATCGCCATCCGGAAGGGCCACCTTGTATACAGCTTGATTATTACCTATAACATTCAGTTGATACCTCTTTCGCGCTTGACGGCCTCGTAGGCTTCCTGGACCTGGCGGAACTTTTCCGCAGCGGCTTTCTGCACGTCGGGGCCAAGCGTGGCAACCTTGTCCGGATGATTCTTCATAGCCATACGGCGGTATGCGGTGCGCACCTCGTCATCTGTGGCATCAGGAGAAACGCCCAGAACGGAATAGGCCGAGTTGGTCTCCCTGTAGAACATTGAGATGACGGAGTTTATATCGGACTGATTCAGGGCGATGGTACTGCCGATTGCCTCCAGGACGGACTTTTCGCTTTTATGGAACTGTCCGTCAGCCATAGCTATCTGGACCAGGTAGTGGAATAGCTGAAGCCTCTGGGAGTAGTTCATATAGCGGGCAATCTGCGGGCCCACATCATAGATGTTCACCTGCTGGCGGGTGAATTCATCAAGCATCCTCATCGCCTCCGGGACGGCTGCGTCTCCGAAGTTACGGCGGACGAAGTCCTTCACGTAGTCCAGCTCGGACTGAAGTGTCTTGCCGTCGGCCTTGATAACGGCGGCCGACAGCACCAACAGGCTCACCAGAAAACTGTTACGCTGCTCCGTCGCCGAATAGGTACTTCTGCTCTGACCGCCAGCCGGCTGTTCTCCGCCAGTGAGCAGACCCGCCCGGTCTATAACAGTATCAACGGCGGAGCCGAACCAAAAGCCCAAAAGACCCCCGATGGGCCCCATAGTGACCCATCCCAGCACTCCGCCTATCCATTTTCCAAATCCCATAGTCTGTCCTTTCCTCTCCCCTATCAAAAACCGCTCCGACATAAAAGGACTGACATTATGTCTTAATCGGTCGAAGAGTTTGCAGGATTGATTTGTATATGCACGGGAAAAACGTTAAATTAGCAACGAAATACAGTACAACTATGATTCTTACAACTACCCCGACTATTGAAGGACGTACTATCGTCGAGTATAAAGGCGTCGTTTTCGGAGAGGTCATCTCCGGCGTAAACTTCCTCCGCGACTTTGCCGCCAGCATACGCAACATCATCGGAGGCCGCAGCGGCTCGTATGAAGAGGAACTGATTACCGCCCGCAACCAGGCGATGCAGGAGATGGAGGATCGTGCCCGCCAATATGGGGCGGATGCTGTTGTTGGCATTGACATCGACTACGAAGTCCTCGGCGAGAACGGCGGCATGCTTATGGTCACCGCCTCCGGCACGGCCGTCAAACTTGCTTAAAAATGAAATTATCAAGTGGATACACCATCCCGGACATAGGATACGGGACTTTCAAGACTCCGGACGGAGAAATATGCGTAAATGCTGTGCGTGAGGCGATTGCAGCAGGTTATACGCACATTGACACGGCGGCGGTTTATCACAATGAGGTTTCTGTTGGCGAAGGCATACGGCAGAGCGGGAAGCCCCGCGAAGAGTTGTTCGTCACCAGCAAGGTGTGGAATACGGAGCGCGGCTACGACAAGACCCTGCGTGCCTGCGAGAAGACATTGAAGGACCTTGGAATGGATTACCTGGACTTGTACCTGATCCACTGGCCGGCCAACAAATTGCAGTTCGGCGACAAGGCCGCATCCATCAATGTTGACACCTGGAGAGCGATGGAAAGGCTGGCCGACGAAAAAATGGTGCGTTCAATCGGCCTAAGTAACTTCTACCCGCAACATATGGAGCCCGTCCTGGCTACGGCCAACATCCCTCCAACCGTAGATCAAATTGAGTTCCATCCGGGCCTGCTGCAGAAGGATACGCTTGTTATTTGCCGGAAGAACAACATCGTTGTCGAGGCGTGGAGCCCGCTGGGACGCGGCCACCTGCTGGAGAATCCCGATATTGCGGATATTGCCGGCAGGCGCGGCAGGTCTGCCTCCCAGATTATCCTCAGATGGGTAATTCAGAACAACGTCCTCCCTCTCGTGAAGTCCGTCCACGCCGACAGGATCCGCGAGAACTTCAACGTTTTCGATTTCGAACTAACTCCGGAGGAAATGAGCACTATCGCCGCCCTGCCGGACGCCCGCTTCGGCAGCAATCCCGATACGGCGGAGTTTTAGGATACGCTCACTCGAACGTGATGCTTTCGATTCGCAGGCGCAGGGTCCCGGAAGGGATGCTTGTTTCTGCGATTTCGCCGACCTTCTTGCCCATCAGGGCTGCGCCGATCGGGGATTTAAGAGAAATCTTGCCGGCCTCGAGGTCCATCTCGTGGGGGCTGACTATCTCGAATGTCATTCTTGTATTTGTAGCGAGGTTCGTGAATTCGACCTTGCTGAGAAGGCTGACCCGGTCTTTGGGAAGGGCGTTGGCGTCGATTACGCGTGAATGCTCAAGAATCTTCTGCAGGAAGCGGATGCGGCTGATGGTCTTCCCCTGGATGCGCCTTGCCTCACGGTATCCCGCATTATCGCTCCTGTCCCCCTGGGCGCTGGCCTCCGCCAGGTCCTCCGTCACTTTGGGATAGACCTCATTGATAAGATGGTTCAACTCGGCCGCCAACTCGTCGTATCGCTGTTTTGACAGATATTCCATGGCTCAAAGTTACTCTTTTTCGAGGATAATCGTTATATCTGAGAGTTAGATTTCAGGAACGATTTAAAAACTCAGACAATTATTATACGAAAAGAATCTGCATCCTCATCGCAGCCATCACCAGGGACTCCTCATATGACGATATAAACGCCGGACGGAAATAGCCTGCACATTACCTCCGAGGTTTAATCAAGATAACGCTCTCTGAGAAGTAGGATATCCCCGTCGGTGAGCCCTATGGGGCCTTTCAGATAGGCGTCCAGGGAGCCGTATTCCAGGACGATGCGGTCGAGGGCCGCGACGAAATTCTCTGTATTACAGCCCAAAAACGCTTTGACCACGCCGACTTCTGCTTCCTTGCCGCCCCAGAACCTGACGCGGCGGGAATACTTCTTCACGTCTTTCTCATAGACTTTGTTGGTGGCGTCGAAATCGGCAATGATAGTCTCGCGGTCGGCGCCAAGCGCAGCCAGAAGCAGGGCTGATGCGATGCCGGTACGGTCTTTCCCCTGGGTGCAGTGATATAGCACCGCGCCGTTTTCTGCGGCCAATACCTGCCGGAAGAACTCGGCAAACTGATTCTGGCAGTCCGGGTTAAACAGCAGAACAGGATACATCTGTTGAGCTATAGCCTGCGCCTTTTCGTTGAACGCTGCAAAGACGATGACCTTCTTGACATCAAACTTTTTCCGACCGGTGAACTTTTTCTTTTCTTCATCGGTCGCATTGGCCATTGCATTTCCGCTGGCATCCACTGGAAGGGCAATGTATTCTGCCCCGGGCACCGCACGGTCTGCCTTCCCTGCAAGTTCTTCACCGGTGCGGAAATCGATAATCTTCGCCACCGGTATGCCGGCGAGAAAATTCAAATCCGCCTCGGTAGCATCGGCCAGATGGGCTGCACGAATGAGCATCTTATCCTTGATCTTCCTCCCGTCCTGCACCATATAGCCGCCCAGGTCGCGGGCATTGATAATGCCCCGGACCGGGAGGAACTGCTGCGAATAAAGGGGAAGGGATACCATTATCGTAAGTATCAGAAACTGAATGCGTCTCATCGATTACGGCAGAAAGGTGATGATCTTCTGTAATGCAACATCCGGCAGCCGTCCGTGCTCGGCCATATCGAAGACGTAAGGGACCTTGACGGCGTAGAACGGCAGAAGCCGCTTGGTAAAATCTCCCAGCTCCTGCGGGTCTGAGGTCCCAAGATAAGCGGGCAGGAAGATATTCCAATGGGCTGTAAGAGCTTCCGGCGTCAGGTGGAACAGATGGTCGGCCCTGGTCTTGCCCATATTATGGCAGATGGTCCACATAAGGCTGAGGTCCCACTCCGGCACTCCGTAAGCGAACTCTCCCACGTCTATCCACCAGTTATGCGCCCCGTCTGTGATGATGTTGCCAATCTGAAGATCCCCATGAACGCAGGCAGGTGTGTCCGGGACGATGTCCAGGAAGGACAGCGCTCGTTGTTTGAATTCTTCCGGCACTAAATCCATCTCCAGGTAGAACTTCCTGAGGCGCTCTTTATAAGAGTGGAGTCGCGTGGTATCGGCCTTGGTGTCGTGTAGCTTGCGCGCTTCCCTGGCGAATTCGAGAGAGATTTCTTCCATGCGCTCCGGCTCTTCCGAAATGATGCGGGTGAAAGACCGTTTCCCTTGAATCAGTTGGTATTCAGCTCCATAGCGCTCCCCGTCCGTCACTAGCCGGATAGGCTCCGGCGTGGAGATACCAAGTTCGAATACGGTGCGGGCCGTAAGGAATTCTTCCCTGGCCCTGTCGGCCTCGAACCCCGGATTGTAGAGTTTGGCCAGGGCGGGGCGGCCTTTATGTTTATATGAAACAGCGGTTCCGCCCTCTCCGGTGCGGATGTATTCGTCGAGATTGATCGTCACATATTCACTCATGGCTCAAAGATACTCATTTTTCGAGAAAAACCTGTATTTTCGTGCTCACTAGCAGATATTATAATGTTTTACGTCAGCGAAATAATAACCACGCCGCCCCGGGAGTTCAGTTCGGAACTTCAGAAGACGGTGTATGAGACCTTTGCCGCCCGGGAGATTCCTTTCGAGCGCGTCGATACGGATCCGGGTATCACGATGGAGGATTGCCAGAACATCGACGCCCGGATAGGCGTGCGCATAGTGAAGACCATCTTCCTGTGCAACCGCCAGCAGACCGAGTTCGTCCACAAATCTGCCCCTTTTTGTGGATGAACGGCTCAAATTAAATGATTCATCCACGCCAGAGGCCCTTTTTGTGGACGAAAGTCAGCCGTGATAATGGATCATAAGACTTCTGTGAGCTGGCCGGTGACGGAGTCGATGATGAAGCCGCGGACGACGACGTCGGAGGGGACGAGCGGATGGTTCACGATGGCGGCGACGGTGCGGCGGACGGAGGCCTCGGTGTCGTGGAAGCCTTCGAGCCAGTCGGCGACCCCCCTGCCTTCCCATTCGGTCAGGACCGACTCGGGAATACCGTGCTCGAGCATATGAGGACGGAAATGCTCGTAGCTCATATGGCAGGCGCCACAGGTTGAGTGATGGATGACCATCACCTCATTGACTCCCAACTCATAAATAGCCACCAGGAGCGACCGTATGGCCGAATCCGTCTCTGACGGAATAATGCCGCCGGCATTCTTGATAATCTTTGCATCGCCGTTCCTGAGCCCAAGGGCCTCCTGCAACAAAACGGTCAGGCGCGTGTCCATACACGTAAGGATGGCCAGTTTCTTTGCGGGATACTTATCAGTCACGAAAGGCTCATAGCCCTTAGAGGCCACGAACTGCCTGTTGAAATGAAGAATACTGTCAATCATATACCTACAAAGATAAGGAATAATCGTAAAAATGATTATCTTGTGCAGAATTATATAATAAACCAATGAAACTGCTGAAACTAACCCTTACAGCCCTTATCGCAATGACCAGCATAACCGGTTTTGCCCAGGAGAACAGCCAGGCTGTCCTGGAGAACATTCATTCCCGCAAGAGCGTCCGCTCCTACACGGACCGGGACGTCACTCCCGAACAGGTAGAGACCATTCTGAAGGCCGCGATGGCAGCCCCTTCCGGGATGAACATGCAGCCCTGGCGTTTCGTGGTAGTGCGGGAGCAGGCCACCAAGGACAAACTGGCAGTAGGTTTCAACAAAATGATAGCCAAGGCCCCCGTAGTAATCATAATCTGCGGAAAGACGACCGGCAGAATGGGCGGCGAGAACCACAACTGGACGGCCGACTGCGCCGCAGCAACGGAGAATCTCCTGCTGGCTGTCGAGTCCCTCGGCCTCGGCGCCGTCTGGACTGCCTGCTATCCCTACGAAGACCGTATGAATCCCGCCATCGAGGCACTCGGGCTACCCAAGGACATCACGCCCTACTGCATCGTGCCCATCGGCTACCCTGCCGGGAACGACAAGCCCAAGGACAAATGGAAACCCGAAAACATCCACTACGAAAAGTGGTAGAATATGCAAGAGGTAAAGATAATTGAAATCAAGAAGAGCATCTTCGCCGACAACGACAAGGACGCGGATGCACTCCGTAAAGATCTGAAAGACAAGGGAGTATTCCTCCTCAACCTGATGTCTTCCCCCGGGAGCGGAAAAACTACCACGCTCATCCGTACAATCAATCTTCTCAAGGACAAACTCCGCATCGCAGTGATGGAGGCGGACATAGATTCCGACGTGGATGCCATCAAGATCAAGGAAGGCACCGGCGTGGAATCCATCCAGCTCCATACCGGAGGAATGTGCCATCTGGACGCGGAGATGACCCGCCAGGGCCTGGACAATCTGGTGCCAGGGGCAGCAGACCTGGTAATCCTGGAAAATGTAGGCAACCTGGTATGCCCGGCGGAATTCGATACCGGCGCTGTGAAGAACGCAATGATACTCAGCGTCCCCGAAGGGCACGACAAGCCGCTGAAATACCCGCTGATGTTCTCCATTTGCGACCTTGTCCTCATCAACAAGATCGACGTGATGCCTTACTTCGACTTCGACCTCGACAAGTGCCGCGAGTATGTGCATATGCGCAACCCCAAGGCAAGCGTCATCCCCATCTGCGCCCGCACCGGCGAGGGGGTGGACGCCTTCGCGCAATGGCTGCTGGACCAGACAGAGGCCTGGCGTGGAAACAAAAACGACCAATTAATAACACTATATGCCTGAGATATCCACCAAGTTCGTTCCCAAGCACAAGGGCGACAAGAATCCCAATCCCAAACTCCTGAAATTCGTACGCCACGTCACCGACCGCGTGCCTGGTAAAATCAAGATGACCACCGACGCCCCCGAGTACTGGGGCCTGGCCTGCATCTTCGAGGACGAGATGGACGCCACCACCCGCGAGGCGGCTCTCGACCTGCTTCTGGATATGCTCCCGCCCAATTTCTTCAAGGTGCGCGAGCATCGCACATACGCCCTACTCCACGAGTGGAACGCGCAGAAGCATTACACCCCCGACGACAAGAGTTTTGACGAACTCCTCGACAAACTCGCCTACTTCGGAATGCTGGAGTACGACTACGGCGACAAATATACCGATGATGGCCCCGTCCCGGGCACCACATACAACCGGGAAGACCGCGTTTACTGGGTTCCGATGTTCGTCCCCGGCAGCGCCGAGTACACCAATATGAACACTGACCTGATGGACAAGCACCCCGAGCTGGCGATGTTCTTCGAGCGAATGACTTTCCTGCCTCTGGAGAAGATTACCCCGATGGTGCCGATGGGCGGCTCCGGCATCGGAATGCACGTGATTCCCGTGGAGAAGGCCATCAGCATGGAGAACCAGTCCGTCAGCATCGAGCACATCTCCTACTGGCTCAAGAAGTATGAGGGCCATATCGGAGTGGGCATCTGTTCCTGCCGTTACGGCCGCAAGAAGCTCGACGAAGGATGCGCCGACGATTACCGCGACTGGTGCATCGGCGTGGGCGATATGGCAGACTACCTCCGCGAAACGGGCCGCGGCCACGACATCACCTACGACGAGGCGATGGCCATACTCAAGAAAGCCGAGGACCACGGTTTCGTTCATCAGGTCACCAACATCGACGGAGAGGGCAAAATCTTCGCTATCTGCAACTGCAACGTCAAGATTTGCAACGCATTGCGCACGTCGCAGCTGTTCAACACTCCGAATATGAGCCGCAGCGCTTACGTCGCCAAGGTGGATCCGAAGAACTGCGTGGCCTGCGGCCGATGCGTGGAATACTGCCCCGCCGGAGCCGTTAAACTCGGGCAGAAACTCTGCACGAAACACGGTGAGCAGACCTATCCCAAGCAGGAACTGCCCGATGCAGTGAAATGGGGCCCGCACAAGTGGAACGAGGATTATCGCGACCGCAACCGCATCAACTGCTACCCCACCGGCACCGCACCCTGCAAGACGGCCTGCCCCGCGCATATCGCCGTTCAGGGCTACCTGAAGAAGGCCGCCGAGGGCAAATACACCGAGGCGCTGGAACTCATCAAGCGCGAGAACCCCTTCCCCGCCGTCTGCGGCCGCATCTGCAACCGCCGCTGCGAGGACGCCTGCACCCGCGGCACCATCGACAAGCCAATAGCAATCGACGCCGTGAAGAAATTCCTCGCCGAGCGCGACCTACATGCGGAAACGCGCTTCGTGCCCGAGGTGAACATATGCTCCAACGTGGAAGATCGCTGGCCGCAGAAGATTGCCATCATCGGCGGCGGTCCCGCAGGTATGAGCTGCGCAAACTACCTTGCCACAATGGGTTACAAGCCCACGGTGTTCGAGAAGAACGAAGAGCCGGGCGGAATGCTCCGTTACGGCATCCCTTCGTATAAACTCGAGAAAGACGTCATCGCCGCAGAAATCGAGATAATGAAGGAAATCGGCGTCGAGGTGCGCACCGGCGTGGAAGTCGGCAAGGACGTCACGATAGCCCAGCTGCGCGAGCAGGGCTACGAGGCCTTCTACGTGGCCATCGGCTGCCAGGGCGGACGCCTGCCCGGCATTCCCGGCGATACGCTGCCAGGCACCACCACCGCCATTGATTTCCTGCATGATGCCAACTGCGGCAAGGTGAAAGTCAGCGGCAAGGTGGTCGTGGTCGGCGGCGGCAACGTCGCAATCGACGCAGCGCGCGTGGCCAAACGCAGCGGCGCTTCCGAGGTCACGATGCTTTCGCTCGAGACCGAGGACATTATGCCCGCGTCGCTGGAAGAGCGCGCTGAGGCCCGCGAGGACGGCGTCGTCATCAACCCCGGCTGGGGTCCGAAGGAAGTGCTCGGAGAAGGCAAGGTCAGTGGAATCGTGTTCAAGAAATGCACCTCGGTATTCAACGCCGAGCATAAGTTTGCCCCCGAATACGACGAGAACGAACTGATTACCCTGGACGCCGACATGGTCATCTTCGCAATAGGCCAGACGGTGATACTCAAGGACTTGCTGAAGGACACCAAGGTGGAGTTCTTCCGCGGCGTGTACCCCGTTGCGGACAAGCTGACCTACCAGACCGCCGAGCCCGACATCTTCGTGGGCGGCGACTGCTTCACGGGCCCGAAGTTCGCCATCGACGCCATCGCGGCAGGCAAGGAGGCGGCCGAATCACTGCACCGCTTCGTGCAGCACGGCCATATGACGATCGGACGCAACCGGCGCGACTTCATCGAGCTGGACAAGCAGGATATTCTTGTTGAGAGCTACGACAACGGCTCCCGTCAGGATCCGGGCGTGGTTCCGAACAAGGACAACTTCCGCGAGTACCACGGCACGCTCACCGAGGAGCAGGTGAAGAAGGAAACCGCCCGCTGCCTCAGCTGCGGCGCTTCCGTCGTGGATGAGAACCGCTGCATCGGCTGCGGCATCTGCACGACCAAGTGCGGCTTCGACGCTATCCACCTGTACCGCGAGCATCCGGAGGCCAGCCACTTCGTGACCTCCGAAGACAAGTTCTCCGGCATCCTCCCGTATATGATCAAGCGTACCGGCAAAATTATCTTCAAAAAGAAATAGATTGCCATTCTGTATGTTGTCATTCTGAGCGAAGCGAAGAATCTCTATGCACGAACTGGGAATAGTGTTTTACATAATCAGGGACGTCAAGGCAGCGGCTGAGGAGAACGGCGTGGAGCACGTGGACACGGTGGTGATGAACATCGGCGAAGTGTCCACTGTCGTGCCGGAGTACCTTACGGACTGCTGGCGCTGGGCGGCCGACAAGGAGCCGATGCTCCAGGGCTGCGAACTGCGTATAAACACCATCCCGGCCGTATCGTACTGCGAAAAATGCAACACAGAATTCGAGACGGTGCGTTATGGTAAAACATGCCCGAAATGCCAGAGCGGCAAGACTTATCTGCTGCGCGGCAATGAAGTGGAAATTAAAGAAATCGTAATAAAACAATAGAATTATGTCTTGTTATATCGTTCCGCTGGTGGAAGCCGCAGTGGTGAGTGCGTGCCGCAAGCGCGCCCTCCGCTCCTCCAGCCCGCTCCTTCAGGAGCTGCCCGCCCTCGAGAAGATGCTCTGGGGCGGCTCGGTGATGCTCATCGTGGATCACGCCATCAACGGCGAACTGTTTGCCTGGACTCCGCTGGAGATGCTTAAGGTAGGCGTACCAATGGCGTTGGCCATAACCCTCGTGTGGGTTATCTACGCTCTGGTAAAAGTAAAAAAAGCAACCAAATTAACCACTTCTAAATCACACTAAAAATGTTTTTCCAAGTTTATGGGGCACACGCCCTTGCACAATGGGGAATGTTGATCGCGGTCCTGCTGGGCCTCATCCTCCTCAATGAATTCGCCCGCCGCACCAAGTTCGGCGGCATCGTTACCTTCCTGGTCGTTCCGGTGGCTCTCACCGCATACTTCCTGGCAATCTGGATCGGCGTACGCCACGGCGCCCAGTGGGCGCTGGAGAACCAGACCCACATCTACATGCAGGGCTGGTTCCACTACGCCAAACTGTATGCTGCCACGGCCGGATGCATCGGCTTTATGATGATCAAGTACAAATGGGGCAT
>DBYB01000008.1:0-19846 GCA_002309995.1 Bacteroidales bacterium UBA1197 | reverse complement strand
GCCATCAACATCCTCATCGCCTGCGCGTCCGACTTCGAATCGGCCATCTTCGGCTGGAACAAATGGTGGCTCACCTCCGAGGGCGTATGGCAGTACGGTGGCTGGCACAACGTTATGAACGGCGTAGCCGGTATCATCAACATCTTCTGTATGACCGCCTGGTGGAGCATATGGCCCTCCAAGGACAAGAAGGATNNATGATCTGGGCCGATATGACCTGGGTGTACATCGTCATCTACGACATCTGGAACTTTGCATACACCTACAACTGCCTGCCTACCCACAGCTGGTATTGCGGCGTTGCGCTGCTTCTCGCTCCTACCGTGGCCGCTCTCCTCTGGAACCGTGGCGGATGGATTCAGAACCGCGCCAACACCCTGGCTATCTGGTGTATGTTCGCACAGGTATTCCCTCTCTTCCAGGAGACCTTCAAGGATGGCCGCCAGTGGTTCAACTGGGCCGTCCTGCCCGTACAGTATCCCGAGGGCGTAGCTACCGTAGAGAAACTCTATGAAGCTGCCGGCGGCGAAGCTGCAGTTGTCGGAACGACCGTAGATCCTTCTCTCGTGGCGGCCAATCCCACGATGATGACCGTAATCAGCTGCCTCGCACTCGTCACCAACATCGCAGCCCTTTGCTGGATAATCTCCATCGCCCGCAAGCGTCACATCAATCCTTACAAGGAAGACGTATTCGTGCACCAGAAGTACTACAAGGACGCCATGGCCCGTGCCGATATGGCATAGGTGCTATTGACGGAATAAACTAATACTGAGGGTCCGGATGCCGGGCCCTCAGTTTCGTTTTACTTCAGCAGGAAGTGCGGTGCCGTATCGATGTAGAGGAGGCCGCCGGAAGAGGCGCCCTCGGCGCGCAGTATCCGTATGGCGTTCTCGTTATCTATCAAGTCGTTGGCGACCAGGCGAGAGGTGGAATTCCACTCGACAAGAGGATTGGGCGTGCCGGTATAATAGTCGGTGCGCCCGGTGGTGGCGAGATACTCGCTGACAGCCAGAACCAGTTTGCGCGAGGCCCAGTCGCCGCTCCAAGTGCCGTTACGGTATATCTCCGTGCCGTCCTTGACGAGCGAATGCACGGAATACGTACTGTAGGAGCCATACTCCACCGAAACACCATAATAGCAGTCGATTCCGGTCATACCGGTGAAGAGAGCCGTTCCTCCGCTGGTCATCGAATACTCCAGCACCTTCAGCAGGTCTGCGTAAGTGATATTGTAAACGTAGGTGGTGTTGCTGAATGGGAACATCTCATAGACATCGGCCACGGTGATGCTGCGCCTAGACGAACCGGAGAGCGGGAATGTGGTACGGATGCCGCCTGAGTTGACGAACGACACGTCGGCTCCCCCGATACGGCGGATGATGTCGCACATCCAGTTGGACATGGTGGAGGCACGCCCGCCGCTGCCGTTAAGGGAATACGTCGTTGCCCCGACGCCAATGGAGCCAAGGACCTCCTTCTGCTGCTGCTCGATTTCCAAGAGGGCTGCGTCGGATACGTCAAGCACCTCCGAAGACAACTGGTCCGCATTCTGGCCGGCGGATGCGTGGGTGTCGCGGGATGAGTCAACAGCGTAGCAGCCCGTCGAGCCGGTACGGCTGAAAGAGAGCACGCCGGCGTCATCCACGATAAACCGGAGCTTGGCGCAGGCGAAGGCCTCGCAGTAACGGCCGCCCTGGATGTACGGCAGGCCCCAGGAGGTCTCGCCTCTCTGCGAGCGGTGCGAATGCCCGCCGAGCACGAGGTCGAACGGAGTCCCGGAACCGAGTTTCTGGGAGACGGTCTTGGCGTCGCCGTGCACAAGGAGCACAGTGGCGTCGCAGGCGCCAGTAGCCTCCAGCCCTGCCGCGATACGGTTGGCGATGGAATAATCCTCGTTGATTGAGAAGTCCATGCCGGTGAACTGGGTGCTGAGGATGCTGCTTGAATAATCGACGGCAAAGCCGACAACTCCGATCTTTACCGGAACCGAGGCCCCCTCGAAGGAGACGGCCTTTTTCTCGACGATGATATAGTCGCGGGTGAAGGACACCCTGCTGCCGCTCTGATACAGGTTGGCACAAAGCACCGGGACACCGTTTATACAACTGAGGCCATCCCACTTATAATCTGGCATCGTGGCGTCGGAATCGACTGTCGTATCAATACCCCAGTCGAATTCGTGATTGCCGAGGGCGACGGCATCGTAGCCCATCTTGTCCAATGATGCGGAAACGGGCCAGCCGGAAGTGAGATTGGAGATGCTTGCGCCCTGATATATGTCGCCGCCGTCGAGCAACAGGAGGTTGTCGGCACCGCCGGAGGCACGCAAATCATTCACCTTGTCTGCTATATACGCGAGGCGGTAATGCAAGGCGCCGTCGCCGTCGGTGCTGACTATATGGCCGTGGATATCAGTGGTTTCCAGGACCTGGAGCACATACTCGCCTGCCGCCGGGCGCTGCTCTTCCTTCCCGGGCTCCGGGTCCGGCTCAGGCACAACCTTCCCGCAAGAAACGGCCAGTAAGGCCAGGACGGCGAATATAAACTTTGTCACTTTAGACATCTGCTCCAAATTTGCCTCGAATTTACGTATTTTCTTTAACAAATTATTGCTATCTTTGTTTAATTACACATTTACCAATCATCACTATGGGAAAAGACAGATTCGACATCAAGGAACGCGAAGGCCTCAGCCTGATGACAGATGCAGTCATCATCGTGGACAAAGAGACAGGAGTCAACTACTTATACGTTTGCCGCGGTTATGGCGGCGGCCTTACTCCGCTGCTGGACTCTGAAGGCAGCCCCATAGTCACGAAGAGTGGATACAAAAGAGAGGAGAAGTGATGAATAAAAGCCTGAAACTCTGGATTATACCTGCAGTGTTCTTCGCACTCTGCAGTATAATACACCTTTACGGCGATCTGGCGTGCCCTCCTATCACCAAGTTCACCAAGGCCGCCCTTATGCCCCTGCTCGCCCTCACGACCGTAGCGGCCCTGGCAGACAGCCCTTCGTACAACAAGCGCAGGGCGATACTCCTGCTTGCGGGCCAGCTCTTCGGTTTTGCCGGCGACACGATGCTTTTGGACAAAAGCTTCATCTTCTTCGCCGGAGGCATCTTACTCTTCCTGATAGGCCACATCTTTTACATTTCCCTGTTCGCCGGCATATCCTGGAAAGGAATGAAGCCCTGGCAGTGGGTTGTTGGCCTTGCCTCCTGCCTCTTGCTTACGGTATCCCTGGTAATAATCCTTAAGGTCAGCGGCTCAATGCTCATACCGATGGGAGTATATGCGTTCGTCCTCAGCCTGCTGATGTTCAGCGGCCTGGCCGGCGCGCTCCGCAAGGGCGGCGGCCTTTGGTGGCTCCTCTTTGCAGGCACCGTAGCCTTCACATTCTCAGACGCTCTGATAGCAGTACGCACCTTCAGCGGCCTCAGCCAGTTTATGGGCGACTTTATGGTGATGTTCACCTACATCCTCGCCCAGGCCATCCTTGCATTTACGGGCTATAAAATCGTGCGCGGGGAGATTGCCGGAGCATGAGACGCCTGCTCCCGCTTCTCCTGACCCTGCTGGCCCCCGTTCTTGCGGCGGCCCAGTCCAACAGCCTCACCGGCTTCGGGCTCGACCCGTCCGACGAGGCAGCCGTCAAGCAGATTCAGAAGCAGATGGACAGGATACACGCCACCCAGCACAGGCCCACGGTTGCCCTGGTGCTCGGAGGCGGCGGGGCCAAGGGCGCGGCGCACATCGGCGCCATCAAACGCATAGAAGAACTGGGGATTCCGGTTGACATGGTGCTGGGCACCAGCATAGGAGGCCTCGTGGGCGGACTGTACGCCCTGGGCTACGAGGGCGAATACCTCGACTCCCTCATACGCTCAGTCGATTGGGAACTCACCCTGAGCGACGCCATCCCCCGGCGCAGCATAGCCAGGTCGCAACTCAAGTACAAGGAATCCTACGTGGTCTCCATCCCCTTCTACCACCGGGGAGAGATGGAGCGCAACCTGAAGCTGAAAGACATACTGCTGGCCAGCTCGCTCGCCCCCTACCAGAGCGAATTCCGCAACAACTTCCTGCGCGGTATGCCCTCCGGAGTGGTTGAAGGCCAGAACGTTTACAACATATTCACCAGCACCTCAGCCGGTTACGCCGACTCGCTCGACTTCTTCTCCCTGCCCATACCATTCGTATGTGTAGCAGCAGATATGAGAAGCGGACACGCCAAGATATGGCACAGCGGCGACCTGGCCACCGCCATGCGGTCCACAATGGCCATTCCGGGCCTCTTCACCCCCGTTCGTTCTGGCGATATGGTGCTGCTCGATGGCGGTATGCTGAACAACTTCCCGGTGGATCTGGCGATGAAGATGGGAGCCGACATCGTAATCGGCGTGGATATCTCCGACGAGAACCACGAGTTCTACTCCCTCAACAATATGATGGACATCCTGTGGCGCGGGCTCGACATATTCTCCAACGACGACTATACCCTGCATCCGGAAATCACCGATGTTCGCATCAAGCCCGACCTGCACGAGTTCAATATGCTGAGTTTCAACACCGAAGCCATAGCCACCATACTCGAAAGAGGCTCCGAGGCCGCGCTGCGGGCCGACAAGGGGCTGCAGGGCGTACGCAAGGCCACAAAGGCCGCCGGGAGGCATCTTCAGGGGCCGCCTGCACGCGACGTGAATGTTGAGCCTCTGGCGATTTGCGGCATCGACCTGGAGGGCGTGGATCCGTCCGATACCGCCTTCGTGCGCAATCTCCTCACTATCGCACCCGGAGATACGGTAACCCGAAAGATTATCGAAAAGGAAACCTCGACCATCTACGGCACAGGCGCATACGAGCACGTGTCGTACCGCCTCACAGGGGCGCAGGAGCCATATCGTCTGAAGATTATCTGCCGGCAGGGCCCCGTACATCACTTCGGCATAGGCCTGCGCATCGACTCCGAAGAAGTCACTTCCCTGCTGCTCAACTTCGGCCTCAACGTGCACGACCTCAGCGGCCACGTGTTCGAAGCCACCGCCAAGATAGCCAACAACCCGTACATCGAGGGGCGCTACATCTACCGCCCTCGGAAAGGCCCCAGCATCAACCTGACTTCGTCGCTCAAGATAGTCAACCGCAACCAGTTCAACTTCCTGGGCAACCGCTTCTCCTTCGAATGCACGGACGTGCGCCAGGAGGCCTTCCTCTCGTGGGAGCAGAGGCGGGCGTGGGCCTGCCGCATCGGCGTGCGAAACGACTATTACGCCTTCGGCGCCTTGATGACAGATATGCCTCTGGTTGACTTCGATACCCGCAGCCAGAGCAACGACTACATATCGCTGTGGACCGATTTCTCCGTGGACACCTTCGACGATGCCGTCTTCCCGCGCCGCGGCCTGCAATCGCAGGCGGCATATACCTACAATCCGGGTGGACTGGTCACCAGGTCGGAGGGTTTCCATACGGCTCAGGCCAATGCAAAAGTGGCGCTGAGCCCCACTGAGTGGCTCACTTTCCTGCCCTCCGCCGATATGCGGGTGCTGTTCGGGGACAACATCCCGATGCCCTACAGCAACATTATCGGGGGGCAGTTGCGCGGCCGCTACCTCGACCAGCAGGTTCCTTTCATCGGCATTCCTTATGCGCCGCTGGCCCTTCCGGCACTTGCCGTCACCAGCCTCGACATACGCTTCAACCCCTGGAAGAACCAGTACTTCTCCCTGCTGGCCGGAGGCGGAATCACGGCCACCGACGTGCCGTCATTCTTCCAAACTTCCGACAGCACTGTAACCTTCTGCGGATTCGGGCTGGAATATGCGCTCGGCACGCCTGCAGGCCCCATAAAAGCCAACCTCAACTGGTCCAGCGTATCCAAGTCACTTGGGCTCTATGTTTCAATGGGATTCGACTTCTGAGCATATGAAAAAGAAACACTTTCTCCTGATACTCAAACTCGCCGCAATTGCAGTCCTGGCCGGGCTTGGCCTTTATATGTTTTTCAGCGTCCGTTCGTGCGTGGAAGAGCGGCGCTGGCTTGCCCTCGGGCCCATCGAGAACCACCCCGTACGCATCTGGGACGTAAAGTTCTCCAAGGAGTTCAACGATATGAACGACGCCCAGCTCAAAGTGGCCCAGGCCATAGGCGTACCTCCCGTAAAGAACCGCGAGGAGGCGGAGAAACTCAAGTCAAAACTGGTCAGGCTTGAGGCTACGGATACCTACGTGATAGACTCCCTCACCCACTCCATCCCTTACCTCATACCGTCCGCAAAAGAGTTATTGGACGACATAGGAAGGGTGTTTCAGGATTCCCTGGCGGCAAAGGGCCTCAACCCGTACAAACTAATTGTCACCTCGGTGCTGCGCACGGAAGACGACATAGCCAAACTGCGCAAACGCAACACCAACGCGTCCGAGAATTCCACGCACCGCTACGGCACCTCGTTCGACCTGTCGTACTGGAGATACGTGAAGATTCCCGACCTGCGCGGACGCCCATACGAGGATGTTCCGCCCGAGTATCTGAGGGCCACTCTGAGCCAGGCGCTCAAAAACCTGCACGACCAGGGAAACCGCTGTTTCATAAAGTACGAAAAGAAGCAGAACTGTTTCCACATTACAGTAAAAAAATGAGTGTCTGATGCACGAATAAATTGAGATTTTTACTATGATAGCTCCTTTATCACAATCGCAACTCAGCATTTATCTGGCCTGCCAGGGCCTCAAGCCCGAAGATGGCAATTACCAGCAGGCATCGTTGTATAAACTCCCCGCGAGCATTCCGCCGGAAAAGCTTGCCGCTGCACTGGAGGCCTTCGTGGCCGCCCACCCCTATGTGCTGTCCACTATCGCAATGGTGGAAGGTGAGCCTAAGATGATCACTCCGGAGGAGAGTAACTGGAAGGCGCCAATCCTGGAAGTGGAATCCATCGAGGAAGCCCGAAAGGGTTTCTGCGTCATAATGGACCTGAACGAAGGCAAGCCCCTATTCCGGATGGAGATATACAAAACCCCGGGAGGCAATTTCTTCTATGCCGACTTCCATCATATCATCTTTGATGGTGCGTCAGCCGGCATATTCCTGAGGGACATTCAAGTCGCATACGAAGGCTCTCCCCTGCAGAAAGAGACCTTCTCAGGAGCCGAAATAGCGCTGGAAGAAGAAGCCGCCCGCGCCTCGGACGCCTTAGCGGAAGCCCGGGAATGGTACGCCTCCACCTTTGCAGAGGGTGCCGAAACCCCCTCTCAAATTATTCCGGACGTTTACGGGCAGGAGCCCGCTCCCTATAAGGAACTCCTTATCCCCCTGAGCATCGACGCCAACTGCGCTCGCGAGGTCGCTTCCGTACACAGATATGCCGAGAGCATCCTGGCCCATGCAGCGTGGGGCCTCACCCTGGCCGCCTGGAACGCCGACACCAAAGCCTGCTTCGCAAGTATCTGGAACGGCCGCAAGAGCGCCAAGAGCCGAAATTCGATGTGTATGTGCGTTCACACCATTCCCGTAATGGTGGAAGCCAAACCGGAGCAGGAAATCGAAGAGATTATCCAGAAGCTCAACGACCAGACGCGCGGAATCCGCAAGCGCGCTTTCTATTCCTTTGCCGACTGCAACCGCGACCTTGGCCTGAACGCCGCCCTCAGCCTTTCCTTCCAGGGACAGTTTGTGGGCGAGACGATATCTCTCTCCCTCGGAGACGAGACTATTGGAGCCGAAGACCTTCGCACCAATCCTCCCGGAATGGGCCTGTCATCTGAACTGTTCAGCAGCAACGACGGCCCCTGGCACATCCGCTGGTGGTACCGTCCCAGCCAGTACTCCGAGGAATTGCTGCGCAGCCTGACTGACAGTTTCTGCGCCACCTTCGCGTCAATGGCAACCGCCCGTACGGTCGCCGAACTCAAGCATACCACCGCCGCACAGGAAGTGGAACTCCGCTCCTTCAATCCCGGCCCCATTGAGGCGGGTACGGACAAGTGCGTGCTGGATTATTTCAAGAAGAGTGCAGCTGAGAGGCCCGACGATACGGCGCTCGTTTACAAAGAGAAACGAATCAGCTTCGCCGACGTGGACCGTCTGTCCGACAACCTTTCGGCGGGAATTCTCAGGAACACATCCACCGGAAGCGTGGTGTCCATAATTCTCGGCCGCAACGAGTGGATGATGATTGCACCGCTGGCCGCTATGAAGGCCGGCTGCGCATTCCAGCCGCTGGATCCTTCGTATCCGGCCGAGCGCCTCAACTTTATGGTCAAGGACGCCGGCGCTTCCCTGCTCATTGCCGATCCCGGCCTGGAGAAGCTTGTGACAGAGTATGAAGGTCCCGTTATCGGCACGGACAAGATTTATTCCCTGCCGGAAGGAAAGTCCACTGCCCCCGCGCCGAAGCCGGAGAATCTTTTCATCCTGCTTTACACTTCCGGCACCACAGGCACGCCCAAGGGCTGCCAGCTCAACCACGGGAACGTCACCGCCTTCGGCATCAACAACACTGCGAACCTGTCGATGGGCCCGGATTCCCGTCTGATCGCCTATGCGAGTTTCGGTTTCGACGCTTTTATGGGAGACTTCGTTACCGCGATGGTTTCCGGAGCCGCCCTGCACATCATTCCCGAAGAAATCCGGCTCGACCTGGCCCAGCTGGATGCATATTTCACCGCCAACGGCATCACGCACGGCTTGATGACCACCCAGGTGGCAATTCAGTACGCGCTCAATTACCCCGACAATCCTTCCCTGAAGTATCTGTTCACCGGTGGCGAGAAGATGCCGTCCATCGCCCTGCCGAAGTATCAGCTGGTCAACTGCTACGGCCCTACAGAATGCTCGTGCTACGTCGTATCCAAGAAGGTGCAGAAGCAGGAAGAGAACGTGCCCATCGGCAAGCCCCTCCCGGGCGTCCACGCCTACGTCGTATCCAAAGGCGGTGCGATTCTGCCTGTTGGCGCCGCAGGAGAGCTGCTGGTCTCCGGTCCGCAGGTCGGCCCCGGTTACCTGGGCAGGCCCGACAAAACGGCCGAGGTCTTCATCGACAATCCCTACGAAGACGATGAATACTTCCGCCACGTTTACCGCACCGGCGACATTGTGCGCTACCGCGCCGACGGCGACATAGAGTTCATCGGCCGCCGCGACAACCAGGTAAAAATCAGAGGCTTCCGCATCGAGCCCAAGGAGATCGAGTCTGTCATCCGCGACTTCCCCGGAATCTCCGACGTCACCGTGCAGGCCTTCGACGAGAAGGGCGGAAGCGGAAAATTCCTTGCCGCGTACATAGTGGGAGCAGAGCCCATCGACAAAAAGGCGCTGGCCGATTTCATCGGAGAGCGCAAGCCGCCGTATATGGTTCCTGCGGTGATTATGCAGATCGATGCCATCCCGCTTACCGTGAACCAGAAGGTGGACCGCAAGGCCCTGCCTGAGCCCGTGGTCGAGAAGCAGGCCGGGTCCGGAGAGGCCGCCCCTCTGAACATACTGGAGCAGCAGATTGCAGACCTGATTGCGGAGACCGTTCAGATTGAAGGAGTCGGCCTTACTGAGCCTCTGTACCTGTACGGCCTGAGTTCCATCAGTGCCCTGCGTCTTGCCACCGCGTTGTACAAGAAATACGGCATACAGGTAGATATGGACACGTTCGCCCGTTCGGCAACTCTCCAGACAATTGAGAACGAGGTGCTTAAATCCCTGCTCAAGAAAGGCGGCGCAACGCACGAGGAGGCCAGGGCTGCCGATCCTGCCGAACTCACCGGCCAGCAGACCGGTATCTGGTTCGAATGTATGAAAGCGCCCCACGAGACCTTCTACAACATTCCTCAGTACTGGACCTTCCCTGCCGACCTGAATCCGGACACCCTGCGCCAGGCGGTAACGGACGTCCTGCGCTGCCACTCCTACGTCAACACCCATTTCGTCACGGAAGGCGGCGTGGTGCGGCAGGTGCCTGTCGAGGCCGAGCCAGAGGTGGGATTCCTTTTGATGAAAGACAGCGAGGTCGCCGACTATGCCGCAGGCTTCGTGCAGCCCTTCGACCTCGAAAAAGGTCCGCTGTACCGGATCAACGTGGTGAAGACCCCCACGGCACTCCACCTGTTTATGGACTTCCACCACATCGTCTTCGACGGTCGTTCCTGCGACATATTCCTCAACGAACTCACAGCAGCACTTGCAGGCACGGCGCCTCAGGTCGAGGGATACAGTTATTTCAACTATGCCGCCGACCAGCAGACTGCCGATATGAGTGCCGCCAGCGAGTTCATCGCCGGCGTGATGGAAGGCTTCGAGGAGCCCGCGGCGCTGTTGCCCGACCTTGAGCCTACCGATGAGAAGGGTCTGGGAGCATATCTTGATTTCCCCGTCGGAGCCGATATTCAGGCACGCTGCAAAGAACTTGGCATTTCCGAAGCAAGTTACTGCCTTGCAGCCGTTTACATTGCAGCTGCAGCGTTCAGTGGCAAGGACAAGGTGTATATGTGCACCGTGAGCAACGGCCGCAACGATATGCGCACCGCCGATACTTTCGGTATGTTCGTCAATACGCTGGCCATCTCTTCCAAGCCTTCGGGAGGCACCGTGGATGAATTCCTGCGCCGTACCGATTCCGAATTCTCCGGAGTTATCGCCCACGAGGATTATCCTTTCGCACGCGTAAGTTCAGACTTCGACTTCCAGCCGCAGATGATGTACGCATATCAGGCGGGCATACTCACGGAATACAAAGTAAACGGGCAGCAGGTAACGGGAACCAGCCTGGAAATCGGCGCTCCCAAGTTCCCTCTCAGCATCTTCGTGCAGGGTACTTCCGAGAAACCGGTGTTCGCCCTGGGTTACGACAACTCGCTCTACAGCCCGGAACTCATCCGCAGTTTCGGAGAATGCCTGCAGACCGTAGTACGCGGAATGCTCACCGACGGCCCGCTTGAAGCCCTTGCCCTGTCCGGCCCCGACACAGTCAAGGCACTGGACGGCTTCAATTCCTTCAAGCAGAAGGTGGACGGCGCTCAGACCATCGTCTCTCTGTTCCGCAAAGCCGCCGCCGCAACGCCGGACGCCCTGGCAGTGCTGTACAAAGACAAGCAGCTCAGCTACAAGGAGTTGGACGAGAAGTCCGAGCGCATTGCCGCATACATCTCCTCGCTTGGCCTTGGCCCCGAAGGTGTGGTCTCCATACTTATCAGCAGGAGTGAACTGATGGCCGTAACGGCCCTGGGCGCCCTCAAGGCAGGCTGCGCATACCAGCCGCTGGATCCTTCCTACCCCGCCGAGCGCCTCAACTTCATGATCAAGGACGCTTCCGCCGGCCTGCTGATTGCAGAGGACAGCCTGCGCGAGGTGCTTACCGAATACGACGGTCCCGTGCTGCTTACTTCCGGCCTGGATTCCCTGCCGGACGGCAAGGCTCCCGAAGGCCCCGCACCCGGGAACCTCTTCATCCTGCTGTACACTTCCGGCACTACCGGCGTACCTAAGGGATGTATGCTGGAGCACCGCAACCTGGTGAACTTCTGCAGCTGGTACCGTAAATACTACGACCTGAAGCCCGGTAACCGCGTGGGCGCTTACGCCAGTTTCGGTTTCGACGCATGTATGATGGATATGTGGCCTGCCCTCACCGGCGGCGCGGCCGTCTGCATCGTCGATGAAGAAACCCGCCACGACCTGTCGGCCCTGGACAAGTTCCTGCGCGACAGCGGCGTGACCCACTGCTTCATAACCACCCAGGTAGGCGTGATGTACGCCAAGAACTTCCCCGACAACCCCGTGCTGAAGCACCTGTCAGTCGGAGGAGAAAAATTAGTAAGTATGGATCCGCCTTCATACGCCTTCCACAATGGCTACGGTCCTACCGAGTGTACTATCTTCACTACCATATTCGAAGTTCAGAAGCGTGAGGCCAACATCCCTATCGGCCATCCGCTGGACAATCTGCATCTGTATGTGGTGGACAAGAATATGCGGCGTATGCCTGCGGGCGCTCCCGGCGAACTGCTGGTGAGCGGTCCCCAGGTGGGCCGCGGCTACCTCGGCAGGCCGGACAAGACGGCCGAAGTCTATGTGGCCAATCCTTTCTGCACCGAAGCCCCGTACGACCGCGTGTACCGTACCGGCGACATCGTGCGCTACCGCACGGACGGCAACATCGAGTTCGTGGGCAGGCGCGACGGCCAGGTGAAGATCCGCGGTTTCCGCGTGGAGACCAAGGAAGTGGAGGCGGTCATAATGGAATACCCCGGCGTGAAAGAAGTCACCGTGCAGGCCTTCGACAGCCCGTCCGGCGGCAAGTTCATCGCAGCGTATGTGGTATTCGAAGGACAGCTCGACAATGCGGCCCTGGGCGCCTTCATCGGAGAGCGCAAGCCTTCGTATATGATACCCGCGTCCATCAACCAGATTGAGCATATCCCGCTGAACGTCAACCAGAAAGTGGACCGCAAGGCGCTTCCCGCCCCCGTCATCCAGGCCGGTGGAGACTATGTCGAACCTGTCGGAGAGACGGAGAAGGCCCTTTGCGAGATATTCGCCAAGACGCTGGAATGCGAGCGCGTGAGCGCCACCGACAGTTTCTTCGACCTTGGCGGCACCTCGCTCCTCGTTACCCAGGTGATGGTGAAAGCCGAGAAGGAGGGACTGCACTTCTCCTACGGCGATGTGTTCTCTCATCCTACGCCCAGAAGCCTCGCGGCATTCCTGCAGGGCGGCGAGAGCAACACGGAGGAGACCGACGTCATCTCCTACGACTATTCGGCAATCAACAAGCTGCTGGAGGGCAACACACTGGTCGCACTCGCTTCCGGCACCCCTCAGCCGCTCGGCAAGCGCATCCTCCTCACCGGCGCCACCGGATTCCTCGGCATCCATCTGCTGCGGGAACTCCTGGAGCACACCGCAGACGATACGGAGATCTGGTGCCTGCTGCGAAGCAAGAAGGCCCTCAGCGCCGAACGCCGTCTGGCAGAGATGCTGGTCTATTACTTCGAAAAGAATTACCGTCCACTCATTGGTTCGCGCATACGCGTAGTGGAGGGCGATATAACCCATCCGGAAACTCTTGCCTCCCTGGAATCCGAAGGCATCGACATGGTGTTCAACAGTGCTGCCAACGTGAAGCACTTCAGCAAGGGCACCGACATTATGGAAGTGAATTATGAAGGCGTGAAGAACCTCGTTGAGTTCTGCAAGCATACAGGAGCCCGACTGATTCAGGTTTCGACCGAAAGCGTCGGCGGCGAGGCACCTTCGTTCAGCGAAATGAAGATGCTCACCGAGCAGAGCCTGTACTTCGGACAGAGCCTCGACAATCAGTACGCCCATTCGAAGTTCCTGGCCGAAAGGATTATCCTGCAGAATATGGCCGAGGGCAAGCTGGACGCCAAGATTATGCGCGCCGGCAATCTTTCGCCGCGTTCCGCAGACGGCGAGTTCCAGGTGAACTTCAAGGCCAACGCCGCAATGGGTCGTCTGCACTCCTTCCAGCTGATTGGCGGCTTCCCGTATGCGATGCTGGATGCAAAGATGGAGTTCTCCCCCATCGACGATACGGCCAAAGCAATGGTGATGCTCTGCGAGACTCCCCGCGAATGCTGCGTCTTCAATGTCTCGAACGACCACCTGTTGCCGTTCGACGACATCGTGAGCCGCCTTGGCGGAGTCCGCTATGTAGAAATGGAAGAGTTTATGATGCTCCTCGACAAGGCCAAGCAGGATCCCGCGATAGCCGGTCAGCTCGCCGGTCTGCTGGCATATGCCAAGGCCGGTGGCAGCCTGGGTCCTCAGGGCAACCCTCCTTCGACCTCGTACACTATGCAGGTGCTGCACCGGCTGGGCTTCAGTTGGGATCAGACCTCAAGGGAATACGTTGATATGATATTTGATATGCTCCGAAGCCTCGGATATTTAAGTTAGAGTTATGAGATTATGAGATAATTTGCATTTGCTTCATTTTTGTTTGCAGCTCTCATCCAGAACCATGCTCTTGAGTTCTTTGACCTCTTCGCTTTCCTTGTCCACGATGATGTCAGGGTTGCAGGCTGCAGCCCCGGCAATCACGGCTATGGCGGAAAGAATGAGTATGGATAAACGGTTCTTAACTCTCGTTTATTTTTTACACAAATAAAAAACTTTTTTCTACAAAGCAATTTACGGGCCTGAACGCTACTTCACGAGAATGGTCATTATTGCTATGTCGTCGTTCTGGGATGCCCGTCCCCGGAAGGCCGAGACTTCTTGCATCAGCGACTCACAGGTCTGCCGGGCGCTGCCGTAAGCGCGCTGGGCCCAGCGGAGGAGCGAGTCCTCTCCGTAGAACACCTTTCCCTGGTTGCGCGCCTCCGTGACTCCGTCCGTATAGAGTACCAGCCGTGAGCCGTGAGGAAGGGTTATCTTCTGCGACTTGTACTGGAATCCCGAAAAACCTCCCAGCACGAAATTGCGTTCTTGGGGCAGGAATACATCATCGATGAGCGTCCTTGTATGGCCGGCATTGCAGTATTCCATTTCGAGAGTATCCATATCTATGGTGCCCAGGAGCATAGTGCAGAACATATCGTAATCGCTGTTTTCGCAGATGAGGTCGTTGAGATATGCGGCGATTTCTGCCGGTGCCTGGCCGTGCTTGAATGCAGGAAACACCAGGCTGCTCACCATAAACATCAGGAAGGAGGCCACAATGCCTTTACCCGATACGTCTCCGATGACGAAGCACAACTTGTTGCCTACCATCTGGCATCCATAGATGTCGCCGCCTACATCGTACATAGGTTTAAGGATGGCGAAAGTGTCCACGCGCTCGTCTGAAGGGAACTTTTGGGTGACTGCTTTCTGCTGTATGTTCCGGGCCAGCGAGAGCGTCTGTTCAGCACTGCGCCGGCGGGCCACGATGCGCTCGACGGCGGGGATTACCCAGATCCAGGCCACGAGGAGCAGCAAGGCGATAATTGCCAGCAGGATAATGCGATACGAGCCTTCCATATAGTGGGAATCACCAAGCAGGTAGTCCTTGTCGTAGAGCCCTGTAACACTATATGGATGACTGCCGACCCGGCTGTTGAAAACCGCGACCTTGTGACTGAAAAAGGTGCCCAGCGTGATGCCGTCTTCCCGCTGCTGATAAACGCTATATTCCAGCTGTTTGCCGGCAAGCGCAAAGGGGGCAATCACTACGCCGGCGGTATCGCAGAGCACATAGCAGCAGTCCCAGCGGCCGATGCTCTCCATTTTGTAGGACTGGTCTATCAACTCGAGGCCTTCGGCGTCGTTTCCCGTATCGAGCAACTTATCCAGTCTGGCGCATACTGCCTTGAAATCTTCACTGGCATATACCAGTTCCTCTTCCAACAGTTCACGGCCCGAGACCACGTGTGCAAGTCTCGAGGCGCCAAGCGAAAGAGCGATAAAAATGGCAAAAGCTATCAGGAAGCCGGTCCGTAAAGAAATCTTCATAAATTGTAAAAATAGGAATTGGGGCCGACTTTTCCAAATCCAGGGCCGCTTATTGATACTTCTTGCGGGTCTCGGCGATGTATTCTTTTAGTTTTTTCCCCTCCAGGACTTCCACGTCGCCCGGCAGGCCCATCACGAAGCGCCCGGCGCCGAACACGGAACAGATTTCGGTTTCCAGTTCCCACTTCTCTTTGGAGTCGCCCTCCGGAGCCTCGTGGATATAGGCCGCAGACAGTGGGTACTCTTCGATGAGCAGGTTCTTGGCCAGCGATGTCATCAGGAGCCTGATTCTTTCCAGCGGTTTGTCGGCGCTCATACGGAATACGTCGGTCGGCCTTTCAATGTGCCGGGCCTCGTTTTCCCAGCCGTCAGGTAGTATTTCTACGGATTTTATCCTATTGATTTTGAACGTTTTGCACTGCCCGGACTCGGGCTCATAGGCCACAATTCCGATATAGTTCGGGGTGAAGGAGAACGGCTCTACCAAGCGGTCCCGCTCCGTCAGCGAGTGGCCGGACTCGTAGCCTCGCAAGACGACCTTCTTTTTGTCGTGGATGGCATCCGACAAGGCGTTCAGTTTCTCGGAATTATCCTTGTTCGTCAGCAGCCTTGCCATCGGAGTCTGGTCACAGACAGCCACCAGTTTCTGCTTTAGCCCCGCCTTGAGTGAGTTCCCGGCATCCAGCCTGTCCAGCAGCTGGTTCACCAGCGCCGCCTCCTCGCGGGAGAAACAAACCAGATCGTCTATGGACAGGTGCGGCCTGTTGGTGGTAATCAGCCGAGGCACATTAGTCCCACGCCTCACCGTAAACCCAACGTCCTCGAAAGTCTGCAGATAACGGTAGATGGTACGCTCCGACATCTCCAGATGGTCGCCGAGCTCGGTGATCGTGTACTCCACCGGCCCCGCCAGCATCTGCATCAGCCTCAGAAGGCGTTCTGTCTTAAGTTGCGACTCCATTTACTATTTCCAAGCCACATCTGCCAGACCCAGTCCCAGGTCCTCGATGAGAGCTTCAACCTCATTTGCCACTTCCGGCGAAAAAATCTTTAATAACTGTTCCATACTGTCAGTCCTTTTGTTTTACAATGCAAAGGTACACCCCTCCACTGACAACTACTGACAGTCACCGCAAAAATAATCATTTTTCTTCTGAATCCTGACACAAATCAGGCCGCTTTTGTGCGCTAACTGAGGAAAATGAAATGTCAGGGAACACCAGAGGCCGATTTTGTGCGCTGAAGAAACAAACAAAAACGGCAGGGCCCGAAAGTCCTGCCGCTTAACTTATCAGAAAAACCGATTAATATTCTTCCTCGTTAAAAAAACATTACAGTGGCTTCCAGACTTCACAGAGTGCCATTTTTGCTCAGTTGTGTTAAGTATTGTGTTAACTTTCAAGGAGTTATAATGCGACAAAATGCGATAAAATACGATTCGCGCTCCTTGTGTCAACATCCATCCAACAACTAAATCCTGTGATTTGAAAGAACACAAGCTACCCCAGCACGGGGTACTCCACAAATGTAATCATTTTTCTTTGGTTTGCCAAAAAAACTTGAATGTAGTATCATAGAATGGCGTTTTTTATCATTGAAAATGCCGATAATTATTCTTTGGTACACTCATTATTTTGGCATGACTACGGGACTGTGGAGGACTTCGTTTCGGCGGAGGAAGAGTATTATTCTTATAGGTAAAACTTCATGCAAAACCGGTCGTTGGATAGTCCTGATCAAGAAATAAATCCTTCTGCATAATAGAACTGCCGCCACCTCAACGTGACGGCAGTTCTGTCATTCTAAGGAATGTCACCCTGAAGCGAAGCCGAAGGATCTACTTCCCCCTCACAAAATGCCGGTAATCAGAGCCCCAGGTCCCGACAGAATAGGTCGTACCCTCTTTCTGCCATTCCATCTCCTTTGACGTCAGTTTCACAAGCTTGTAGGTGACATTGCTGTAGTCCGACATAGCCGGGTTAATGGTAATGGTCCCCTTGTCAATCAGGTCGATGGCATAGTGGCCGCTGTAGTCGTGCGATTCACCACTTAAGGCATCATATACGTGAAGCTGATAACCATTGTTCCCGTCAAAGGTGTACTCCACGGAACCATCCATCGCAAAGACCGTGGGGTCATATTGCTCAGACCAGGTCCCTTCCAACTTGTTCACATCTATCTTCTCACACCCGCTCAGCCCTGCCACCAGCAGCGCCGTGCAAATCATTGTCTTCCGTCTCTTCATTGTTTTCGTATATTAGTTGGCCGATATGGTCACATCAGCGGCCGGCATGGTGAGGGTGTAGGATCCGCCTCCGTTGTCTGTCAAGGCTACGGGGTTACTCGCACCATCGACAGCGCTGTAGGAAGAACCGCCGGACAGGGTCACAGTGACAGACTTACCGGAGACAAAGTACTTGACACCTCCGTGCAGCACGTCTTCTGTCGTGGTAGGCGTCACCGTCACGCCGGTGGCGCCGATAATCTTGTAAGCGGCCTGTACTCCCGCTGGATCAGATCCATCGAATGCCATGCAGGAAGCTGTCGAAGAATAATAAGAGTTAGAGAACTGAGCGGTCCCATAGACAGAATAACCGTTATGGGTGGGCGTGATATATCCCAAGATAGAACCCTTATGCGGAGACGCTCCTGTAGCGGTAACCGTAGCATCATTGAAACAATTGTCAAAGTATTCAATTGGCAATTTGCTTGAGTAATAGCTTCCAATAATCATTCCGACAAAACCTCCTACATTGTCCTCGCCACTCACAGCACCGGTATTCACGGAACTGGAGACGGTCTGTTTGAAAGTAGTTCCCGACAGCATACGGGTTATGCCAAAGAAGCCTCCTGCATTGTTCCCGTTTGCTTCTACGGCACCACTATTGGAGCAATTGGTGAACGTCGTGCTGCCATCTTCGCTTACTTTGTTATATCCTGCCATTCCTCCAACTGCAGAAATACCTTCAACCTTTCCGGTATTGACACAATTGCTGATGGAAACCGCTTTGTCAGAATTTTCCAAAAAGCCAAATATACCACCTGCAAAGCTACCCGTCGTTCGGAATACCTGATGAGAGGTGGAGCTATTCGTAGCTGTTCCAGTGGCTTTGATGTGACCACGATTGGTGCATCCTGATACGTTGGCATTCAAACCATTTGAGGAACCAATAATGCCGCCGACGTAACACTTTCCTGTTATATCTCCATTGTTCGTGCAATCAGTGACTGCACGCGAACAATTATCCACGATTCCGGCAGCACTTGTTGCGGCCGTAATCGTGCCGTTGTTCGTGCAATTATTGATGGCGGCATTTGTCGTAACAATAATGCCGGCGGCCGAACCAGTTGTCGCTGTGACGGTTCCTGAAAAATGGCAATCAGAATAAGGTGTACTTGAGCCATAACCATCCATGTTTGCTGCGATTCCTGCAACAACGGCAGTTCCGGTAATCGAGCCGGACACAGTACACCCGGTGATATTTCCATTTGTATAACCGGCTATACCGCCGACATTGCCCTGGGTCGAACTTATCGTACAATTCTCCAAGGTCAAATCCTTGACACCGGAATCTCTACCCAGATATCCGAAAAGACCGACGCAAGATTGTGTGGCGCTTATCTTCAAGTTGGAAATGGTTTTATGATTACCATTGAAGAAGCCTCTGAACGGAAGCGTTGCACTCAGACCGATAGGTTGGAAGTTGTCAACTTCCGAGAGGTCCAGATCCTGCATCAATGTTACCGTCTGTCCAGCATAGTTCTTACCGATACTCACCTCGTTGGACAGTAGCACAAGATCGGACACTGAATTGATTTCCGTAAGATAGTTTGATGACAGATCCTGCATCCTCAGGGTCGAGGTATAGTATTTACCGCCCTGAAGATTCCCCTTCTTAACGCAACTCAATTGCCGGGAATCATCTGTGACGCATTTAATGACATAGTTGTTGATTTCGCTCATTGAATGTATGGCCACCCATATCTCATTGACTGCATCCGTTAATGTAATGTTAATGCTTCCCAAAATGGCGACGTTACTGCCCAGATAGTAGGATAACATGTCATCTCCGACAATAGTTACACTCGTTACGTTAATATCCGCTCCTTCAGCATCCTGAAACTTGATCTTCCAAATGGCTTGGACATTCTTGAAAGCAGCGTTGGTCGTGGAGATTACTCTTGTTTCCGTATTCAATTCCGTAATTTCCACCTCCGCATAGGAATAATTGCAGTGGTCAGAAATATACTGCAGCGTTCCATCCTGACCGCGATAATCGGGTTGGTCGTTGGGATAGGTCAAACGAATCTTCGTGCCTACTGCCAGTCCTTCAACGGAAGTCAGCGAACCGGTAAAGGTTGTGTGTAAACCACTCGTTTCAGCTGTTAACGAACCAAC
>DBYB01000063.1:16496-16738 GCA_002309995.1 Bacteroidales bacterium UBA1197 | reverse complement strand
ACCGGCGGGCTGGACGCCCTGCTGGACCTTCCGGCTTCCCTGCGCGACCGCTACCGTGAGCAGGCCGGCCGCTGCAGCGTCAAGTTCCTCTACGATGCCCTCGGGGTCGTCTCCCAGTGCGAAGCCGGCTACCGTGCCGCCACCAACCAGCGTCTCCACATCGAGTTCGCCCTTATGCGTCTTGCGTTCCTCGGCGGGGTGCCCGATTCCGCCGTAACTGCCGCATCCGCTTCGCAGCAGGC
>DBYB01000063.1:14530-16471 GCA_002309995.1 Bacteroidales bacterium UBA1197 | reverse complement strand
GTCTGTCCGTTCCGGAGCAAGCTCCGTCTCGTCCATCCAACAAACCGTGGGCCCCTCCCGTTCAAGTGGCCACGGGCGGCCACTGTTTCCAGAGACTCCTGCTGCCTCCGCTTCTGCGGCAGTTCCGGCGTCTAGCGGGAACAAAAACGACGATATTGTGTCAGTAGCGACTGATGGCGTAGCGGATGCTGGTGTTGTCAGCGGAGCGAAGCCAGAAGGAGCGGAGGCGGAAGGGGCGAAGAGGCCGAGGAGAAGGGCGGCGGGGTTGTCGCTGAGTTCGCTGATGAACGGAGATGAGGAGGCCGTGGTTGCGGTAGCGGCGGAGGATTCTGCTTCGCAGCCGCTGCCGGATGCCGAGGTGCTGAAGGAGAAATGGCCGGAGCTGGCGGCTATGTATGCTGCTCAGCCGCGACTCGCAAATGCCCTGGCTACTGCGAAGTTAGAGATTCGTGAAGAAGAGGGCCGTATGGTTGTGGCTTTCGCTCTGGTGAACGAGGCCCAGCGCAACTGGATTGCCGAAAAGAAACTCCGCGAACTGGAAGACCGGATGCAGGCGCTGGCCGGCAGCAAGGCCGTGCGCCTGGAGCCCGAGGTGCTTCCGGAGGAGCATCAGGAAGATAAGAAATACCTGCCCATCGAGAAGGCTCAGGACCTTATAGGGAAGAATCCCGAGGTGGGTGAACTGATTAAAGACCTGTCACTTGATATACGATGAAACTGCATTGTAAGAACCTTGTCAAGAAGTATGGCCTGCGCACGGTCGTGAAAGGCGTGTCGATGGAAGTCGAGCAGGGAGAGATCGTAGGCTTTCTCGGCCCCAACGGAGCCGGCAAGACCACCAGCTTCTATATGATAACGGGCCAGATAGTCCCCAACGAAGGCCAGGTGTTCCTCGATGACGAGGAGATCACCAACCTCCCTATGTACAAACGCGCACAGAAGGGTGTGGGGTACCTTCCGCAGGATGCTTCCGTGTTCCGTAAGATGTCCGTGGAAGACAACATACTGAGCGTGATGGAGATGAAGGGCATTCCGCGCAAGGAGCGCCTGGAGCGGCTGGAGAACCTCATCGATGAGTTCAATCTCTCGAAGGTGCGCAAGTCTCTCGGAATTCAGCTTTCCGGAGGTGAGAGGCGCCGTTGCGAGATTGCACGCGCCCTGGCAATCGACCCGAAGTTCATCCTTCTCGATGAGCCTTTCGCCGGAGTTGACCCGATTGCAGTGGAGGATATCCAGTACATCATCGCCAAACTCAAGTACAAGAACATCGGCGTCATTATCACCGACCATAATGTGGGTGAGACTCTGGCAATTACTGACCGCGCGTACCTGCTTTACGAGGGATCCATCCTTCAGCACGGTACTCCGGAGTCGCTCGCGGCAGACGATGACGTGCGCACCAAATACCTCGGCAGCGGATTCGTGCTGAAGCGTTCCGTTTCGGTTATCCGGGCACAGGAGGAGTACGAAGCAAAACTCAACAAGGAGGCCTAGTATGGAAGAAATCAGAGGCAGCATTTCGCAGATAATCGGTCCCGTCGTGGACGTCCATTTTGAGATTCCCGACAGGGAGATGTCCACCAAGGTCCTTCCGCGCATCCACGATGCTCTTACCGTTAAGGCCCCCGACGGCAGGGAAGTCGTCATCGAAGTGCACCAGCACATCGGTGAGGAGACCGTCCGCTGCGTGGCTATGGATTCCACCGACGGCCTGAGGCGCGGACTCCCCGTTTCCAATACGGGCAAGCCGATCGCAATGCCGGCCGGCGCGCAGATTCGCGGGCGCGTTATGAACGTCACCGGCCAGCGCATCGACGGCCTGGGCGAACTCGACCGCGCCGACGCGATGCCCATTCACCGCGATCCGCCCAGATTCGAGGACCTCGCAACATCGCAGGAGGTGCTGTTCACCGGCATCAAGGTCATCGACCTGCTGGAGCC
>DBYB01000063.1:0-14476 GCA_002309995.1 Bacteroidales bacterium UBA1197 | reverse complement strand
GCCAAGAAGCACAACGGCTTCTCGGTGTTCGCCGGCGTGGGAGAGCGTACCCGCGAGGGCAACGACCTGCTGCGCGAGATGATAGAATCCGACGTCATCCGTTACGGCGAGGAATTCAAGAAATCGATGGAGCAGGGCCACTGGGACCTCTCGAAGGTAGATCTGAACGAACTGGCCAAGTCGCAGGTGGCTATGGTGTTCGGCCAGATGAACGAGCCGCCGGGAGCCCGTAGCAGCGTGGCGCTGAGCGGCCTCACGCTTGCCGAATCGTTCCGCGACAGCAAGGACCCCGACGCCCCGCACGACATTCTGTTCTTCATCGACAACATCTTCCGATTCACGCAGGCCGGCTCCGAGGTGTCCGCACTGCTCGGGCGTATGCCTTCCGCAGTGGGTTACCAGCCGACTCTTGCCACGGAAATGGGTTCGATGCAGGAGCGCATCACCTCTACGAAGAGCGGCTCCATCACCTCTGTGCAGGCGGTCTATGTGCCGGCGGACGACCTTACCGACCCGGCTCCGGCCACGACCTTCTCGCACCTGGACGCCACCACGGTGCTCAGCCGTAAGATCACATCGCTCGGTATCTATCCGGCCGTCGATCCCCTTGAGTCCACCTCCCGCATCCTCGACCCCAATATCGTGGGTGAGGAGCACTACCGTACCGCCCAGAGGGTCAAGCAGATACTCCAGCGCAACAAGGAGCTGCAGGATATTATCGCGATCCTTGGTATGGACGAACTTTCCGACGAAGACAAACTGACGGTGAACCGTGCGAGGCGCGTGCAGCGCTTCCTGTCGCAGCCTTTCGCTGTGGCTGAGCAGTTCACCGGCGTGCCCGGCGTGATGGTGGACATCGCAGACACCATCAAGGGCTTCAATATGATAATGGACGGCGAATGTGACGACCTGCCAGAGCAGGCTTTCCTGAACGTCGGCACCATAGAAGACGCCATTGCCAAGGGCAAGGCAATACTCGAACAGGCTCGATAGAGAATGGAGAAGTCGCTGACGCTCATACTGCTGACCCCGCAGGGGACGGAATACGAAGGCCCGGTTTCGGCGGTTTACCTGCCGGGCTCGGCCGGCCGCTTCGAGGTGCTGCCGGGTCACGCCCCCATAGTGTCAACCCTTGCGAAGGGGGAGGTACGCTGGCGCACCGGTACGGCGGAGATGTCCGTTCCCATTCGCAGCGGCGCCCTTATGCTTAAAGAACAAACGCTAACCGTATGCGTGCAGCTCGACTCATAGCGATACTGGCACTCCTGCTGATGAGTCCCTCGGTCCTCAGGGCCGAGGAACCGCTTGATATGCAGAAGTATCTGTTCGGGCATATCGCCGACGCATACGACTGGCATATCACAACGGTCAACGGCCATCACGTGAGCATCCCGTTGCCGGTTATCCTGATTGACGGCGGCGTTCAGGTGTTCAGCAGCAAGAAGCTTGAGCACGGAGCTGAATATCACGGCTACCGTATTGCCGCCGACGGGGAAGCGCACGCAGGAAAGATAGTGCGCGCTTCTGACGGCTCTCGCCCCTTTGACATTTCGATTACCAAGAATGTATGCGGGCTTCTGATAGACAGCGTGCTGCTGGTGGTGCTAATACTCCTGTGCGCCCGCTGGTACCGCAAGCACGACGTGCTCAAGGAGGCGCCTACCGGCATCGCCGCGCTGTTCGAGCCGCTGATAGTCACGATAGAGAACGATGTAATCAAGGACGCCGTGGGGCCGGAGTACCAGAAGTATTCCCCTTACCTCCTCACTGCGTTCTTCTTCATACTGATTAACAACCTGATGGGCATCGTGCCGTTCTTCCCGGGAGGGGCTAACATAACCGGCAACATAGCGGTTACGATGGCTATGGCAGTCTTCACCTTCCTTGCGGTCAATCTCTTCGGCAACCGTCACTACTGGAAGGAGATTTTCTGGCCGGACGTGCCTCTGTTCCTGAAGGCCATTCCCATTATGCCGGCCATCGAGATAATCGGTATGTTCACGAAGCCTTTCTCCCTGATGATAAGGCTCTTCGCCAATATGCTCGCCGGCCATATCATGCTCTTGAGCACGATTGCGGTTATCTTCCTTACAGTTAAGCTGGGGCCTGCAATCAACGGCTCGCTTTCAGTCATCTCCGTGCTCTTCGGCATCTTCCTGGATGTCCTTGAGTTACTGGTAGCCTTCATACAGGCATACGTATTCACCATGCTCTCGTCCGTCTTCATCGGGCTTGCGCATCCCCAACATGCAGAAACACATTAATATTTTAACGTTATGATAGGAACAATTCTTCAAGCAGCGGCCCTGGCCAAGTTCGGCGGTGCAATCGGCGCCGGCATAGTGGCGATTGGTGCAGCTATCGGTATCGGCAAACTTGCCAAGTCAACAATGGAGGCCTCCGCCCGCCAGCCCGAGATCGCCGGCGGCCTGCGTACTACGGCCATCATCATCGGTGCCCTTATCGAGGGCGTGTGCCTCTTCGGCGTGCTGGTGTGCCTGCTCGCCGTCGTCAACGGTTAGTTATTTCGCTCATTACACCGGATTTCGGCCTGCTTTTCTGGATGGTCATCATCTTCGGGGCGGTGTTCTTCCTGCTCGCGAAGTTTGGCTTTCCGGTGATAACCAAGGCGGTGCATCAGCGCTCCGAGCATATTGCGGAGTCGCTGCGCGCCGCCGACGAAGCCAGGCTGAGCCTTGAAAGGTTCAGCGAGGAGCAGGAACGTATCCTGGATCGTACAAGACAGGAGCAGGCCCGCCTCCTGAAGGAGGCAGTTGACGAGCGCAACGCGATGATCTCCAAGGCTACTGAGGAGGCGAGCGCGGCTGCGGCCAAGGTAATGCAGAACGCCCGCGAGGCCATTGCAGCCGAGCAGGAACTGGCCCGCCGCGAACTCCGCTCCGAGATATCCGCGCTTAGCGTGGCGGTGGCGGAGAAGATCGTGCGCAAGGAGCTCGAAAACAATGATGAACAAAAGATCCTTCTCGACAAGTTCGTCGAGGAGGCAGTACAAAACCGCGAGGTAAACTGATATGAATACCGGAGCTGTGACTAAACGCTACGCACGCGCGCTTCTGCTATATGCTCGGGAGCGCGGGTCGGCCGGACGCGTATGCGCGCAGGTCCGGGCCATTCTGAGGAATTCGACCTCAGTCCCGTCTCCTCTGGAACCGGACCTGGAAAGATTCATCTCTTTCCTTGCTGGGAAGGGACGTACGGATTACCTTATGCGCATCTTGCGCTGCTTCGTGGACCTTTATGTAGAATCCGAGGGGCTAAAGAACGTGAGGCTGATTACGGCCGTCCCTTCCCCCGGCCTGGAGGAGCGTGTGCGCGCATCCATCGAGAAGCGCACCGGCTGCAAGGTGATAATAGAGACCGAGGTGGACCCGGCCCTGATAGGCGGCTTCCGGGTCATCGTGAACGGCGAACAGTTGGACGCCAGCGTCCGCAACCAGCTCAAGGTGCTGGAGCGGAATTTCGTAGAAAAGAACAACAGGATAGTATAGATGGCACAGAATGCGATAAAGGCGAGTGAAATCTCCGACATCCTCCTCGAACAGCTTCGCGGGGTCGATATGTCGGTGAAATATGAGGAAGTGGGAAGCGTGCTTACCGTCAGCGACGGTGTGGCGCGCATCCACGGACTGAACAATGCCGAGGCAGGCGAACTGCTGGAGTTCGACAGCGGCGTGAAGGCCGTTGTGATGAATCTCGAGGAGGATAACGTTGGTGCGGTGCTGCTCGGTCAGACGGACCTCGTCAAAGAAAATATGGGCGTGCACAGGCTCGGACGCATTGCCGGCATCGAGGCCGGCGAGGGCCTGGTGGGCCGCGTGGTCGATCCCATCGGCACTCCGCTGGACGGCTTGGGCCCCATCAAGGGGGAGACAGTGCGTATGCCGCTTGAGCGCAAGGCGCCGGGAGTCATTTTCCGCGAGCCGGTGCACGAGCCGCTGCAGACGGGCCTCAAGTCCATCGACGCGATGATTCCTATTGGTCGCGGTCAGCGCGAGCTGATTATCGGCGACCGCCAGACCGGCAAGACCGCCATCGCCATCGATACCATCATCAACCAGCGGGCCGGCTGGCTCGCCGGCGACCCGGTTTACTGTATCTATGTTGCAGTGGGCCAGAAGGGTTCTACCGTCGCCTCTATCGTGCAGACTCTCAGGGACAAAGGGGCGATGGACTACACCATCGTGGTGGCCGCTACGGCCGCCGACCCAGCCGCGCTGCAGTACTATGCGCCTTTCGCCGGCGCTGCGATAGGGGAGTACTTTCGCGACACCGGCCGCCACGCGCTCGTTGTATACGACGACCTGAGCAAGCAAGCTGTTGCCTATCGCGAGGTTTCGCTTATCCTCCGCCGTCCTTCCGGCCGTGAGGCGTATCCGGGCGATGTGTTCTATCTGCATTCCCGTCTGCTCGAGCGTGCAGCCAAGATTATCTCCCAGCAGGAAGTTGCTGAGCAGATGAACGACCTGCCTGCGGCCCTTCGCGGCAAGGTTAAGGCTGGCGGCTCGCTCACGGCATTGCCTATCATCGAAACCCAGGCCGGCGACGTATCTGCGTACATTCCTACGAACGTTATCTCCATTACCGACGGACAGATTTACCTTGAGAGTTCGCTTTTCAATGCGGGCTTCCGTCCTGCGGTGAACGTGGGTATTTCGGTATCCCGTGTGGGTGGTTCGGCGCAGGTGAAGAGTATGAAGAAGGTGGCCGGTACGCTCAAGATAGACCAGGCCCAGTTCGAGGAGCTGGAGTCGTTCTCCAAGTTCTCTTCCGACCTCGACAAGGTCACGGCGATGACGCTTGACAAGGGTCGCAAGAACAATCAGCTTCTTATCCAGCCGCAGTATTCGCCGATGCCGGTAGGTGAGCAGGTTGCAGTGCTTTACTGCGGAACCCGCGGTTTGATGGCGAGTATTGCCGTTGATCAGGTGATAGAGTTCCAGAAGGCTTTCCTGGACAGGATGCGGGCGTCTCATTCCGGCATCCTTGAGGAACTTGGCAGGGGAGTTATATCCGAGGGCGCTGCTCCGGCAATCGAGAAGGTTGCTGCCGATATTTGCAGGCAGTTGAATACCAAGTAGTTGTTGTATGGCGTCGCTGAGGGAAGTCAAGGACAGGATCGCGTCGGTGCGGAGTACGCTGAAGATTACTTCGGCGATGAAGCTCGTTGCGTCGTCCAAGCTCCGCCGTGCCCAGCGTACCATTGAGGCACTTCGCCCCTACGAGCAAGCGATGACCGAGATTCTTTCTGCCGTTTCCGGAACTGCCGCCTCCGCTACTGCGGCAGTTCCTACCGAGAATTGGGCTGATACTGGCGATTATGTTCCCGGGCCGATGGTGGTGCTGGCGATTTCGAGCAACAGTTCGATGTGCGGGGCGTTTAATGCGAACGTTATACGTAAGACGACTGAAGTTTTGCAGGGATGCGAGGGACCGGTCGAGGTGTGGGCGTTCGGGCGGAAGATCGCGGATGCAATGCGTAAGATTTCAGTGCCGGCGGCCAGGGATTACTCCCATATGGTCGGTCATACGTCGTTCGACGATGTTGCCGCCGTGGCAGCTGAACTTCGCGGGCTGCTTGCCTCCGGAGCTATTTCTGGCGCCGTGCTGGTGTACAACCACTTTGTGAGCACGGGCCGCCAGGAGGTTGTGGTGGAGTCCTATCTGTCTGCAGCTGATTCCTTCCGTTTGGCTGAGAGCGGTGCTTCGAATGACGACGAGGACTTTATTATGGAACCTTCCGGCGAGGAGTTGCTGGAGGAACTTATGCCGCAGGTGATGGACCTCCGGCTCTATGCGGCACTGCTGGATTCCGAGGCTTCCGAGCACGCCGCCAGGATGATTGCTATGCAGACGGCGACAGATAATGCCGAGGAACTGCTGGGAGAGCTTACCCTTGAGTACAATAAGGGAAGGCAGCAGAAAATCACCTCCGAAATCCTCGATCTGGTTTCCGGAGAGGCTCGGGGGACCGCTTAGTTAGAAAATTTTTTAATAAATTATTATAATATTTTTACGTGCGTGCGATTCTTTTTATAAAGGAATTGCGCGTATTTTTCTTATAATTTGAAATCAAATTTATTAAAATTGCCCTTTGACGCTCCTGCGCCCTACTTATTAATATTTGCGTATTCAAAAAATTGTAAGTAACTTGCGCCGGTTTATTTGCATCAGCGAAATGCCCCGCGAAAGAAGCTAAAGTTTAGTTAGTATAGTTTTTATTGTTTAATTAAAATTCAACCAATGAGAAAAATCAGTTCTTTTTTCGCGGTTGTAGCATTGCTTCTTGTCGGAGCCTCTGCGTTTGCACAGAATGTGCAGGTGAGCGGTTCCGTCAAGGATGTCAATGGTGAAGTTGTCGCCGGAGCTGCAGTGCAGCTCGAGGGCAGCACCACCACTTATGCTATGACCGATGCATTGGGCGGCTACAAGATTTCCGTTCCCGCGAATGGCAATCTCGTTTTCAGCTGCCTGGGCTACAAGACGGCCGTGGTCGCCGTTGGTGGAAGAAGGGTCATCGATGTGATCCTCGAGTCTGACAGCGAACAGCTGACCGAGACCATCGTGGTTGCTTACGGTACTGTGAAGCGTGAGGCTCTCACCGGTTCCGTCACTTCCGTGGCGGGCGAGACCCTTGCTACCGCTCCTGTCACCTCCGTTGACAAGGTGCTCGGTGGTAAGCTCGCCGGTGTTTCCGTATCGTCCCAGTCCGGACAGCCTGGTGCCCTTACTCAGATCCGTATCCGCGGTAATGGTTCCATCAATGCGTCCAACGCTCCTCTGTGGGTTGTTGACGGTATCCCCGTGATTACCGGCGACGTTTCCGGTGAGTCCAACGTTACCAGCGCACTTACCGGTCTGAACCCTAACGACATCGAGAACATTACCGTTCTGAAGGACGCTGCTGCCGCCGCTGCTTACGGTTCCCGTGCAGCTAACGGCGTTATCCTCGTCACCACCAAGAGCGGTAAGGAAGGAAAGGCTCAGTTCACCGCCCGTGCAAAGTACGGTGTCAACTGGCTGCAGCCCGACAACGGCTTCCGTATGATGACCGCTTCCGAGCTCCTCGGATATCAGCGTGACGCCATCCGCAACGCAGGTGCAGATCCTGACAACCCCTCCGGTGGTTACTACAGGCCTCTGTCCCTCCTCAACCGTAAGCTCTACAACCCCCTGGCAGAGTTCACCCGTGTCGGTAACACCCAGGAGTATGAGATCGGCGCCCGCGGAGGTAACAAGCGTGCGAAGTATTATTCTTCCTTCTCCTTCCAGGACGATAACGGTGTGTTCTACGGACTTGATTTCAAACGCCTCCAGGGACGTCTCAACGCTTCCTACAAGCTTCTTGAGAACCTCGAGACCGGTGTCCGTCTGAACCTCACCTACACCGACCAGCGCGACGTTTCCATGGGCTCCCTGGCCTACACCAACCCTATGTGGGCTGGCCAGACCATCCTGCCTTGGCTCCCTCTGACCGACGAGAACGGCAAGCACGTTGCCAATCCTGCAGTCAACTCCGGTGAGAACCCCCGCGCAACTGCCGAGAACGACGACAAGTATGACCGTACCTGGCATATCAACGGTACCTTCAACCTGAAGTGGACCCCCATCGAGAACCTCGACGTCGAGACCCGCAACTCCATCGAGCAGTTCTTCGTGAAGTCCCGTTACTTCTTCTCCCCTGAAGCTCACCAGGCCCCTTACGCATATCAGCTCGAGACCAAGCACAACGAGATTCAGCAGCTCACTACCTCCAACACCATCACCTACACCAACACCTTCGGCGGTTATCACAACCTGAGGGCTCTCGTTGGTCAGGAGGCTATGGTTTATGCAAGCGAGTCCAACCTGCAGTACTCTCCTGAGGTTGATGGCAATATGCCTTACCACAACACTGCAGACCAGACCCAGACCGAGCTCCAGCAGGGCTTCTCAGATGAGACTATGCTCTCATTCTTCGCGATTGCCGACTACAACTACGACAACCGCTACTTCCTGCAGGCTAACTTCCGCCGTGACGGTTCTTCCCTCTTCGGCGCCGACAACAAGTGGGGTAACTTCTGGTCCGCTTCCGCATCCTGGAACGCCTCCAACGAGGAGTTCATGCGTGACGCCCGTGCAATCAACCTGCTCAAGCTCCGCGCCAGCTACGGTGTGAACGGTAACAACGGTATCGCTGCTTACAGGGCATACGGTCTGTATGGTACCTCTATATATAATGGTGTGACCGGTTATCGTCCCACCCAGCTCGAGAACAGGGTTCTCTCCTGGGAGCGCAACCTCACCACCAACTTCGGTCTCGACTTCGGTTTCTTCAACAACCGCCTGACCGGTAACATCGATGTTTACAACCGTCTCACCAAGGATATGCTCCTTACCAAGCAGATCCCTCAGACCTCCGGTTTCTCCTCCATCTTCACGAACCTCGGTTCCATGGTCAACGGCGGTGTTGAGGCTCAGCTCGAGTACAACATCATCCAGAACAGCGATATGATCTGGTCTGTCGGCGGCAACATCGCTATGAACAAGACCCGCATCCTCGACCTCGGCGGCGATCCTTTCATCGCATCTACCAGCGACGGTTCCGTCCGCTACACTGTGGGCAGGTCCATGTACTCCTACTATCTGTTCGATTACTATGGAGTTAACCCTACCAACGGTGAAGCCCTCTGGGTAGCTTCCGTCGATGAGGAAACCGGTGAGAAGGTTCTCACCAACAACTATGCTAATGCCCGTCAGTACTACTGCGGCTCCCCTGAGCCTAAGTTCTTCGGCGGTTTCAATACCGTCTTCCAGTGGAAGGGTCTCTCCCTGAGCGCATTCTTCGAGTACAAGTGCGGCCAGAACATCCTCATCTGGAATGAGCATCACTACCTCCAGTCCGACGGTTGGCAGATGAGCATGAACCAGTTTGCCGACGGTCTCAACTACTGGAAGAAGCCCGGTGACGTGGGTGTTCACCCGAAGCCCGTTGCAGGTAACAGTTCCAGCTCCAACGACTGGACCATCGACCGTTGGGTCGAGGATGCAAGTTACCTCCGCGTAAAGGATGTAACCCTCTCCTACACTCTCCCTCAGAACCTCACCCAGAAGATCGGCGTCAACGGCCTGCGCTTCTATGTGAGCGGTCTTAATCTTTACTGCTTCAACGATGTCAGCTTCTGGGATCCTGAGCAGGGCGTAACCGGTATGTCCACCGGCCAGTACCCTATCTCCAAGAGTGTCATCGGCGGCGTTGAAATAACTTTCTAAAGGAGGACGAAATATGAAAAAGATAGTTTTTGCAATACTTGCATCAGCCCTCGTTCTTTCAAGCTGCGATAAGGATTTCCTCGAGAAGGCTCCCGTGCTTTCCCAGAGTAACGTTCTGACTCTGTCCACATACGAAGGACTCGACCTTTCCACCGCCGGTGCTTATGCACCTCTGGCATCCACCAACTGGTATGGTGCTGACTTCATCATCCAGGCTGAGATGGCTACCGGTAACGGAAAGCGCTGGGGACCTCAGTTCGACAAGTATGAGTCCGGCCGTTGCACCGATCCTTACTACATCCTTTACAATCCCGGTAGCACCAGTGCACTCTGGGGCACCGCATACTATGTGATTCTTGCTGCCAACAGCGTTATCAACGCTATCGACGCAGAGGATGCTTCCTACAAGGCTTCCGAGCAGGATATCAACAACCTCAAGGCAGAGTGCCTCTTCCTGCGCGCCCTCAGTCACTTCGACCTGGTCCGCACCTATGCAATGCCTTACAACTACACTGCAGATGCATCTCACCTTGGCGTTCCCGTGGTTCTCGTGAGCGATTCTGAGGCTCAGCCCGCCCGTGAGACCGTGGCCAAGACCTACGAGCAGATCATCGCCGACCTCCTTGAGGCCGAAAAGATCATCGATCCTGAGTATGTTCGTGCAGGTGTCAACGATCCCAAGGCTACCGTAACCCTCGAGGCTATCCAGGCTCTCCTCGCCCGTGCTTACCAGTATTCCGAGCAGTGGCAGAAAGCTGCTGATTATGCCAACAAGGTCATCGAGTCCGGCAAGTTCCGTCTCTGGACCGCTTCCGAGATCAAGAACGGCGCTGTCTATATGATTGACAAGCCCGGCGACGGTGAAGTTATCTTCGAGATCTACAACGGTCTTTCCCAGACCTACGGAACCGGTAACGAGACCATCTGGGGTCTTACTTCCTACGAGGCTTACGGCGATGCAGGTGCATCCTATGACATTTACAATGCATACGAAGACACCGATGTCCGCAAGACTCTCCTTACCCCTGATACCGACGGTAACGCTCTGTTCACCCTCAAGTATTTCGGCAAGGGCCTCGGTGCTCTCGACGCTACCAACGTCATTGTCCTGCGTCTTTCCGAAATGTACCTGATCCGTGCTGAGGCAGTGGTCAAGGGTGCAACCGGCTACAGCGCTGTCGATGACCTCAAGCTCATTGCCGATAACCGTGGTGCTACCCCTCAGACCGCAACTCCCAGCGGAGTTTACGAAGAGCTCAACAAGGAGTTCGCATGGGAAGCTCACCTCTGGTTCGATCTCGCCCGTACCGGCCGTGACATGAACCGTACCGACGTTGCCAGCGAGGCTATCATCAAGACCCTCAAGGCTAAGGACTACCGCTGGGCAAAGCCCATCCCTCGTCGCGAGTTCAATGTAAATAAGAACCTCGTACAGAACGAAGGCTACTCTAACGAATAATCGGAGGGTTTCAAAATGAAAAGAATATACACTATATTTATCGTAGCTGTTTTTGCACTGCTTTTCGCAGGTTGCAAGGACTTGAATACCATCCCTGTTTTTGAGGAGTCTGAGTCTTTCGCCTCTTTCCCTACGGCAAAATTCTCTATCAACGAAAATTCAGGCCAGGTCGTGATCCCTGTGGAGATCGCTTCCATCGACCTTGTCAAGACCGTTGTCTCCTATAAGATCATTGATGGAACTGCCAAGGCTGGTGTTGATTTCACCGATACCAACGCTGACGCAGTGCTGAATTTCGACGGCACCACCCGCAGCCAGAATATTGTTGTCAATATCATCAACCGCGCAGGTGAGTATACCGGCGACCTCGACTTCTCCATCGAGCTCCAGAGCGCTACCGGCCTCAAGCTCAGCCTGGAGAAAGTCTGCAACATCTCCATCCTCGACCTTGATCACCCTCTGGCTTCTATCCTTGGTGAGTATGATGCAACTGCTGTTTCCTCTTTCGACGGAACTGTCAACTGGACCATGACTCTCTACAAGGATGCCAAGGATGTCACTGTAGTCTGGATCTATGGCCTTACCGATGAACTCCTCGGCGACGCCAAGATGTTCTATGCCAATGTCAACTTCGACGAGAACGGCGCTATCGTCGGCTATACCGTTCCTGCCGGACAGGTTGTGCCTCATAACTCTTCCTACTCCCTCTGGGTTGTTGGTAACAAGGCCGGTTCCGGTTCCTACTATCCCAACGCTCCTCTGAGCTGGAAGTTCGAGAACGGTGTGTTCACCTTCGACGGAGACGAACCTAACTCCATCGGTGTGCTTGCTGTTTCTCCTTCCGATCACTCCAGCATCGCTGGCTGGTGGAACAGGTATGATGTACCGCCGTCATATACCAAAAAATAAATCTTGAACGGATATGAAAAGATTTTTTCAAACCATAGCAATACTTGCAGTCGTTGCTTTCGCAGCTTCGGCTTGCCAGAGCGATGCTCTTGCTCCCGCTGAGCCCAGCACTCCCGCGCTTGTGGCTCCCGGTATCGACATCACGATATCCGAGGTCGCGGACAATTCCTTCAAGTTTACCATCGCTCCCCGTGGAGAGTCCTGCTACTATTCCTACCTCGTTTCTTCCGTAGACAGCGAGTTGGATTCCGCTTCCCTCTACAGCGTATCCTACAAGGATATTATGCAGGGAACCGTAAAGTATGCTGACAACCCCAGCTTCACCGCTACCGTTGAAGGTCTTGAGTCCTATACTGATTACTACGTTTACGCAGTCGCTTCCAGCGTGGAGGGCAATGTCGGCTCCGTATATCGTAAGTCCGTCCAGACTCTCGACACCAGCGCTCCTGCGCTCACCGGCTATGACTACAACGAGAATCAGGTTCTTCTTGAGTTCAGCGAGGACATCACTTATGTAGAAGGCAAAGAGGTTTATGCAGTTGTGTATGCCGGTCTTTATCTTACCGGCAGCCCCGTGATTGAGCATACCGCCGCTACTGTGATTACCGGTGGCAACCAGGTGCTCCTGACTTTCCCTGAGATCGTCACTCCCGGTTCTTACTACACGATTAACTATCCTGCCGGAACTTTCGTAGATCAGGTCGGCACTCCTTGCGCAGCTCTTGAGTCCCGCTTCTACTCCACCGGATCCGGTGTCGGCCTTGATGGCCTTTACGGAGCTCTTGAGAACGCTCCTCTCGAGGTTGTGCTTCCTGAGGTCGGTATGATCGAGGAGCTTGAGTCCTGGATTTCCGTCGGTGTTCCTTCGATGGTCAACAGGATCGACAGCAAGGCTCAGTTCATTACTACCATCACCCACGTTGAGGAAGTTGACGGTGCAGTTTCTACTACTGAGACCGTTGTGCCTATGAAGGCCGTTACCCACTTCGGTGGCAGCTATTATGCTATCCTTGTAAGGCCTGCCGGCAATCCAAAACCTAAGGATCTCATCACCATCACCATCCCTGCCGGTGCCTGCACCGATATCTATGGCAATGTGAATGATGAAATCGTTCTTGGCCCTTACAAGTACGCTTACACGCCCGTATATCCGAAGACCGGTGATTATCTCGTGAAGAATGGTGCGTATCCGTTCCAGATCCGTCTCTCCGCTGTCAGCGCAGAGGATCCCGAGGCCGGTTACATTTTACAGGCCGACTGGTTCCAGCTGTTTGAGGGACAGGGATTCGCAAATCCTACTCTCTACTTCACCGTCGATGAGCCTAACCGCCAGCTGATCTGCAACGACCAGAGAGTCAAGAATGACGGCACCCTCGCATCCGCTTTCGGCGTCGGTTACTACTATTACGACGAAGCCCATACCCAGCTGCTGGTGTTCTATGGTGGTGGTAATTCCGGTACTGATCCCATTGTTATCTCTTACGACGACAGTGGCCTCCTTACCACTATGAGTTACTGCGACTTCTCTGTCCACAATGCTTCTACCGGTGCATACATTGATGTGTTTGACTCCATCATCGACAATGTCGAGATCGTGCCTGCAAATGCAGCTTCCGCACCCAAGAAGGCACCTGCTCGCATCAAGAATGTCAAAGTTCTTGCATCTGAGTACGGCAACTTCGCATTCCGCAGGTAATCTGTAGAGCATATTGAATAAAGCGCCGCCCTCGTGACGGCGCTTTTTTTTGTTATTCTCCAATTTTTGCCGTATATTTACCACTTATGAATCGTATTGTACTGTTATTTACTTCGGTCTTGCTTCTGGCCCTTTCGTGTCAGAAGTTCGAACCTGTCATCAGCATAGACGGACGCAGCGAGTATAAGCTGTCGCCTTCTTCCACTATGCTGATAGTAAAGCTTAACACCAACTGCGATACGTGGGAGTATGATTGCGGCGGAGCAGACTGGCTTACCGAACTTAAGCGCGAGAGTAATTCCCTGAGCCTTTCTGTAGCTGATAATACTACTACCGAAACACGCACTGCCTCAATTACTTTCTACGCCCCTGCAAAGGGCGCTTCGGCGGCTGTTGCGGTAGTTTCAGTGGAGCAGGCCGGAGAGACGCCCGAGCCGTCCATTACAGTGGAATCTGCATACGAAGTTCCCGCTGCCGGCGGGACTCTCGATATCCCTGTAAGCACCAACCAAGGCAGCTGGGAGGCCGAAATCGTTGAAGGTGAGGCCTGGTGCCCTGAGTTTGCCGTGCGTCCGGAGGGCATCTCCGTTACTATTGCAGTTAATGAGGTTGAAGAGCCCCGCACCATAAGGCTGCGCGTGTTTGCGCCCTCCAAGGCAAGTGCTACTGTATATAGCGATGTCGTCATAAGACAGGCTGCAGCAGTCATTGTTTACGAGCCTGAGAACCTCAGCGCAGAGGGTTCGTCGAACTGCTATTTGGTTTCCCATCGCGGAGTTTATTATTTTGATGCTACCGTAAGGGGCAACGGAGCTACCACGAAGGGCCTTGCTTCACCTTCGAAACTTGAGCCTGCCGGCGCTAAGCTCGTATGGCAGTCTGCCAAAGGTATGGTCAAAAGCCTCTCTTACGCAGATGGCGTCATTACGTTCGAACTCTCCAAGACCAACGGCAGCGCTGTCATCGCTGCGACTTCGGCCGACGGTACCGTTATCTGGAGCTGGCATATCTGGTTCCCTGCTGTAGAGGTAGAGGGCCTCAGGTGCGAGACCGGAGATGTGATGATGAACCTTAACCTGGGTGCCCGGGACAATGAGCATTCGAACATAAGCTCCCACGGAATGATGTACCAGTGGGGCCGC
>DBYB01000003.1:61920-62991 GCA_002309995.1 Bacteroidales bacterium UBA1197 | reverse complement strand
GGAAGGTCTTTCACACGACCGCCACGCACGAGCACGATGGAGTGCTCCTGGAGGTTGTGACCCTCGCCGGGGATGTAGGCGTTGACCTCTTTGGCGTTAGTCAGACGTACACGGGCAACCTTACGCATTGCTGAGTTAGGTTTCTTAGGGGTCGTTGTGTAAACCCTAAGGCATACGCCACGCTTCTGAGGGCAAGCATCCAACGCGCGAGACTTGCTCTTGATTTCAGTCATCTCGCGTCCTTTGCGGACCAATTGTTGAATTGTGGGCATAAGTGTTTGTTAATAAATAATATATACATTCCCCTCATAAAAAAGGGGCTGCAAAGTTACAAAAAATTCGTTAATTAGCAAGCGCCGCGAACTCAATATCTTTTTCCGCCCTCTTTTTCAGGGCCTCATCCTTGCTGCCTGCGGCCTCCAGAAGCTTCCTGGCTTCGGCTGTGTTGCCCTTGCGTGCGGCGAGTATGGCGCGGATGTAATCGGTCCTGGGGGCGTCGCCCTGGAGCGCTGCTGATGCGGCCTCGGTGTTGCCGGCAAGCAGCTGTGCGAGGGCGGCGTTGTCGCCCTTCAGGCCGTCGGCGCATGCGGCCGCAGCCTTGTAGTCGCCCTTCATGATGTTCATGATGACGCTGTTCTCCTTGGAGATGTCGCCGGCCTTTTCGAAGCACTTGGCGGCGAGCTCGTAGTCTTCGTTGCGCATTGCGACCACGCCGGTGGCGTTGAGCACCTCAGCGTCAGGCTCCTTGATCTTGCTCAGGTAGGCGCCGCCAAGGGAGGTCTTGCCCTGGTCGAGGTAGAGCATCGCAAGGTTGTAGCGGGCGGTGTCGGAGTTGAATTCGTGGATGGCGTATTTGTAGAGGGTCTCCTTGCTCTCGGGGGTCTCGGCGATGGCGGCCAGCCTCAGGATGGAGGGCTCGTCGAAGCGCTCCAGGCCCTTCCGGGACATTTCCACCAATTCGTCGTCGGACCAGTTGCGGAACTCGGTGCTCGTGACGAGGCGGGCCCTGCGGAGCTCGGGGAAGACGCGCTTGTTGATCTCGGAGTAGATCTGCGACATGTTGCGGATCTC
>DBYB01000003.1:60710-61806 GCA_002309995.1 Bacteroidales bacterium UBA1197 | reverse complement strand
ACGCTCTTGATCTCGGTGCCGGTGAGCTCGATGTCGGAAGCCACCTTGTCGAGGGCCTTCTGGGCGGTGCCGGCGCGCTTGTCGGAGAGTTTGGCATTGTAGTCCTTGCCGCCTTCCGGGGATGCGTAGGCGACTATCTGGGTGCCCTTGATGGTGGTGCGCTCGTCTTCCTTGAGGTAGTCCAGGGAGTTCTTGTAGTTGACCATGGAGTTGGTCTCGAACTGGTCCTGGCGCACCCTGTCGGAGCCCACTTCGTAGAGGATGCGGCCCTCGGTGGTGCGGTGGAGCACTGCCTGGTAGCCGTCGGGCTTGGGCTCATAGAGTCCGCCCAGGTCGGCGAGCTGGTAGTCGGCGATGCATCCGTCGGCAACCTTCACGGGGCCAACGGGGTAGTCCTTGTCCTTGAAGTGGATGGTGCCGCGGAGCTCCAGGCGGGCTTTCTCGCAGCCGGGACGGTATTTGAAGCTGAGCTTCTCGGTGATGGTCGTGCCTGCGGAGGAGACCACCTTGAAGTTGTCCTTCACTTTGTCGCCCTGGTAGTGGAGGGTCTTGAAGGGGATTTCGCCGCCTTCATAGACGAGCACTGGGGTCACGTCCATGGTGGCCTTGGGATGGAAGTATCCTTTGGGGCAGGTCACGGTCACGGTGGCGGGAATCTGGCCGCCGACGATGCCCAGCAGCTCGGGCGTGCACTGAATGTCCACGTTTTCTGCCAGTTGCATCTTTTCCATCATCGATTTGTCGCACGATGAACTCAGGACGGCGAGCGCTGCGAGCGCCACGGAAATAAGGAATCTTTTCATATTAATATATTAAATGTTTCACGACAGAACCACAAAGATAAGATTTTTTCATAACTTTGCACGGATATGGACGCACAAGAGCTTCAAATATTAAAGAACAGATACGACATCATAGGAAATGACCCCGCGCTGAACCGGGCGCTGGAGACGGCAGTGGCCATAGCCCCCACAGACCTGACCGTGCTCATCGAAGGCGAAAGCGGCACCGGCAAGGAGGTCATCCCCCAGATAATCCACCAGCACAGCCGCCGCAAGACGGGCCGTTTCCTGGCCGTCAACTGCGGCGCCATCCC
>DBYB01000003.1:59674-60569 GCA_002309995.1 Bacteroidales bacterium UBA1197 | reverse complement strand
CTGCGCGTGCTCCAGAACGGCGAATACCTCAAGGTGGGCTCCTCCAAGGTCGAAAAGACCGACGTGCGCGTGATCTGCGCCACCAACGTGAACCTGTCCTATGCCGTGGCCACCGGCAAGTTCCGCCAGGACCTCTACTTCCGCATCAACTCCATCCAGATAAAGCTCCCGCCCCTGCGCGAGCGCAAGAGCGACATCTACCTGCTCTTCCGCAAGTTCGCCGCCGACTTCGCCCAGAAGTACGGCTGCGCGCGCGTGGCCCTGGACCTGAACGCCATCTCGATGCTCTCCTCCTACCGCTGGCCGGGCAACATCCGGCAGCTCAAGAGCGTGGCGGAGACCGTTTCCGCCCTGGAGAGCCGTCCTGCGCGCGCCGGCGTGGAGAAGGTGGAAATAGGCCCGGACGCCCTTTCCCGCTACCTTCCCGACGAGCAGGACACCCTGCTTCCCGCCCAGGCGTCGCCAGCGCAGGGGCAGGGCTCGATGAACCCCGACGAAAAGGCCGCCATCATCAAGGCCATCCTGGATCTTAAGCGCGACGTGGAGAACCTGAAGATAGCCGTGCAGTCCGGGGCCGTGGATGCCGTGCCGCCCCAGATCCACACGGAGCACCTGCCCGTGAGCCACATCGAAGACCCGGAGGAGCAGATTGCCGGGGTCGAGGAGGACGCCCATCCGCAGGCTCCGATGGATATGAAGCGTATGCGCGATGAACTCATAGAGCGCGCTCTCCTTCGCCACGACGGCAACGTGGCCCTTGCCGCCAAGGAGCTCGGCATCTCCGACCGCACCATCTACCGTAAACTCGCAGCAAAAAAGAAAGCCAAATGAGACGCCTGCTACCAGTCCTTGCACTCCTGTTCACTATGACGTCCTGCGGAATATATTCCTTCTC
>DBYB01000003.1:44886-59617 GCA_002309995.1 Bacteroidales bacterium UBA1197 | reverse complement strand
CCTTCGTTCAGCAATGAGTTCACCGAAGCCATACGCAACCAGTTCCGCCGTATGACCCGCCTCGAGCAGGTGGACCAGGACGGCGACATGGAGCTCTCCGGCGAGGTCACGGGCTACGAAGTGATGCCCGCCGCCGTGACCGCCGACGAGGTGGCGGCCCGCAACAAGCTCACGGTGACGGTGAAGATACAGTTCTCCGACAAGAAGCATCCCGAAGAGGACTTCGACAAGTCCTTCTCCGCATATTCCGAATACGACTCCAACAACACGCTCGACGCCGTGGAGTCGTCGCTCTGCGCCGAAATCATAGAGAAACTGGTGGAAGACATCTTCAACGCCGCAGTAGCCCAATGGTAAGTTCCATCGACATAAAGGGCCTCAACCTGGAGGAGCTGCTCGGGGTGGTCAGCATCTACCCCTGGTACGCCGGCGCCCGCAAGGAGCTCTGCGCCAGGATGGCTGCCGAGGGCTCCCTCAGCCGCCAGCAGCTTGCGCAGGCGTCTTTATATATAGGTTCGCGCCGCATACTGCACGCGCTCGTGCGCAGGAACGTGAGCGCGGACTATTCCGACACGGAGGTCCGCACGCAGGTGAAGACCGTCATCGAAGCGCCCCGCGTGCCTGATCCGGGCCGCATCTTCGTGGTGGGCGGGGACTATTTTTCTTCGGCCCAGTACCGGGAGGTGCGCCGGGAGGACGACTCCATTTTCTCCAGTTTTGCTTCGGCGGAGCGTGAGGACCTGCAGTTCGAAGTGCAGGAAGACAATTTCGATTTCTGCACCGAAACTTTGGCTGAAATCTACGCCGAACAGGGCTATCTGGATGAGGCAAAGCAAATTTATTCCAAACTAAGTTTGCGATATCCGGAAAAAAGTGTTTACTTTGCATCCCTTATTGAAAAATTAGACTAAAAATTGATATGAACGCATTATTCACAACATTGACCGTGCTTATCGTTATCGCAGCTATCCTCCTGATTATCGTGGTGCTGCTTCAGAACGGAAAGGGTCAGGGAATGGCCAGCAACTTCGTAGCCGGCAACCAGACTTTCGGTGTCCGCCAGACCGCAGACATCCTTGAGAAGATCACCTGGGGCCTCGTTGCATTCATCATCGTGCTTTCAGTGGTATCTTCCTTCACCACCGGCACCAGCGGCGCAGCCATCGACGTTACCGACCGCCTCGAGAACGTCACCGACGAAGCGCCCGCCTTCCCCGTCGCCCCGGTAGACCAGACCGCTCCCAGCACGGAAGTTCCCGCCGAGTAACAGCGGAACAACATTATCCAAAAAGCCGGAACAGACAGCCCGTCTGCTCCGGCTTTTAGATTATTCGCTGCGGCGAAATCCCTCGCTCCCCAATTCCTCCACAAATCGGCCCCTTTTTGTGGAGGAACAGCCTAAAAACCGTCATTCGTCCACAAAATAAGCCGTTTTTGTGGACGAATGACTTGTGAGAGGGCCGGCGTCGTTATTTCTGCCGCACGATGATGCCGCCGGGGCCGGCATCGACTACGATGGCGGAGTCCTTGTGGATGCGGCCCTCGAGGATTTCGCGGGCGAGGCGGTTCACAAGCTCGCGCTGGATAAGCCGCTTCACCGGGCGGGCGCCGAAATCGGGCTCATAGCCGTTCAGAACGGCATATTCCTCAAATCCGGGAGTGTACTCCAGGCTTACGCCTTCCTCTTCCAGCTTCTTCTGAAGCAGGGCCATCTGTATCCGCACAATCTTGCGAATATCGTCCCTGGTGAGGGCGTCGAACTTGACTATCTCGTCGATACGGTTGATGAACTCCGGCCGCATACGGAGACGCAGCTCTTCCTCCTTCAGGTTGGACGTCATTATCAATATGGTGTTCTTGAAGTCAACCGTGCGCCCCTTGTTGTCGGTAAGTCGGCCGTCGTCGAGCACCTGCAGGAGAGTGTTGAACACGTCGGAATGGGCCTTCTCGATTTCATCCAGCAGCACCACGGAGTAGGGTTTGCGGCGAACGGCCTCGGTCAGCTGGCCGCCTTCATCATAACCAACGTATCCCGGAGGCGCACCGACCAGACGCGAGACGGTATGCGCTTCCTGATACTCGCTCATATCGATACGGGTCATCATACTCTCGTCGTTGAAGAGGAACTCCGCGAGCGCCTTGGCAAGCTCGGTCTTACCCACGCCGGTCTGTCCAAGGAAGAGGAATGAACCGATGGGACGGTGCTCGTTGCTCAAGCCGGCACGCGAACGGCGTACAGCGTCGCTCACCGCCTCGATGGCCTTGTCCTGGCCAACGACGCGTTTGTGCAGCTGCTCCTCCATACGCAGGAGCTTCTCCTTTTCGCTCTCCAGCAGGCGCCCAACGGGGATGCCCGTCCAGCGGGCTACGATTTCTGCGATATCGGTTGGCGTTACGGACTCGGTGATGATGGGGTCCTTTATGGCCGCCTGCTTCTCGGCGAGCTCCTTGAGGCGCTGCTGGGCGCCGGCGAGCTTGCCGTAGCGTATTTCCGCCACCTTGCCGTAGTCGCCGCTGCGCTCGGCAATCGCCGCGTCGCGCTTGAGGTCTTCTATCTGCGAACGGAGGTTGTTGAGCTCGGTCACGATGCCCTTTTCCTCGTTCCATCGGGCCTCCAGGGCGGCTTTCTGCTCCTTGGCCTCCTTCAGCTCCGTATCGATCTTCTCGCTCTTCAGCGTCGTGCCTTCGCGCTTGATGGCCTCCTTCTCGATTTCCAGCTGGCGTATGCGGCTGTTGAGGTCGTCGATGGGTTCGGGCACCGAATTCATTTCCAGACGGAGCTTGGATGCGGCCTCGTCAACCAGGTCGATGGCCTTGTCGGGCAGGAAACGGTTGTTGATGTAGCGGTGGCTGAGGTTCACGGCGGCGATGAGCGCGTCGTCCTCGATGCTCACGCGGTGGTGCGTCTCATACTTCTCCTTCAGGCCGCGCAGGATGGCGATGCTCTCGGCGGGCGAAGGCTCATCAACCATAACTTTCTGGAAACGGCGCTCGAGGGCCTTGTCCTGCTCGAAGTACTTCTGGTACTCGTCCAGGGTGGTTGAGCCGATGGTGCGGAGTTCGCCTCGCGCGAGCGCGGGTTTTAATATATTGGATGCGTCCATTGCGCCGCTGGTGCGGCCTGCGCCGACCAGGGTGTGGATTTCGTCGATGAAGAGGATTATTTCGCCGTCGGACTCCACCACCTCCTTCACAACGCCCTTGAGACGCTCCTCGAATTCACCCTGATACTTGGCTCCTGCGATGAGAGCGCCCATATCGAGGGAGAAGACCTTGCGGCTCTTAAGGTTCTCAGGCACCTCCCCGTTGACGATTTTGGTCGCAATACCTTCGGAGATTGCGGTCTTGCCCACGCCGGGCTCGCCTACGAGGATAGGGTTGTTCTTGGTCCTGCGGGAAAGGATCTGCAGGACCCGTCGTATTTCGTCGTCACGCCCGATAACCGGGTCCAGACGACCTTTTGCAGCGGCCTCATTGAGGTCGATGGCATACTTACTTAAGAATTCGTACTTGTTTTCCATAATTCAATCCTCCTTGCTGGCTGACAGATTCTTCGCTTCGCTCAGAATGACAGTTTTGCTCAATCTGCCGCCAGTCAAGAGAGATACGGTCAAGTTCTATTCCAGTGACAAAATGTCAGAGAGGGCAATAACTTGCGTTGGTTATGATTATTGCGTATATTCGCGTTATGAAGTACCACAGAATTTACGTCAGGCCTCTTGCCGAGCCCCTGTATTCGGAGCCGGCCGGGCTTATTTGCGACTCGTTCGTCGGAGGCGATCCGGAAGATCTGGTTGATGGTGGAACAGAAGACTGGTAAGGAGGAAACGAGTATGAAGACTTTTAGCATCAACACCGTCATATCTGCTATCCTTATGGCAGGCATCCTTTCCTGCGCGAGCGAAACTTCTGTCGAGACTTCCTCCGGCGCGCTCAAAACCTTCTCCAGTTTTAACGTGGATATAGAGGAGTGTCCAATAACTAAAGTTCATCTTGAAAATGGGGGGAAAATAAAATGGGACCTGTATGATGGGCTGGGTATATATTCAGACACGGACGCAGTACAGCCGTTCTACTACAATAGCGGCGGGGTTCTCTATTCCAACACCCCGGTGAATGGAACGGAATTCTATGCATATTATCCTTATTCGAATGGTATTACTATTGACTCTGAGAACCCTAAGCATCTTAAAGTAGATCTTACGCGTTTTTCAACCAGTCATCCGGATCAGTATTGGAATATCCCGATGGTTGCCAAGTCCAAAGGGAATTATCTTTCTTTCAAACATACAGCAGGAGTATTGCACCTTGCTATAAAAGGCACGAAACCACTGTCGATGGTAAGCATCTCCGGCAATAACAATGAAGAGCTTTGGGGCACGCCGGAGAACTGCTACATAGATATGGACGAAGACGTGCCGGTAATCAAATTCAAAGAATATCAGAAGGGTTATACCAATATAAGTTTATGGGGATATGTACAATTGACTGAAGACACGACCTACGATGTGTTTTTTGTTCTGCCTCCAATGACTTTCGATAAGGGGTTTACACTATCTCTTATGTGTAATGGGCAAAACCATACAAAGACTACGAATAAAAGAGTAACCATAGAGCGTGGCGTAATCAAGCACTTTACGGTCGTAGACATAGATGAAGTAATTCAAGAAGAGCAAAATTCCCTGCTTGAAGAAAGGGAAGCCCTGGTTGCAATCTATAACGCACTTGATGGTCCCAATTGGAAACGCCGGGATAACTGGTGTTCCGACAGACCATTGAATGAATGGAACGGCGTTATGACTGATTACACGGGCCATGTTTACTATTTAGACATCGAGCAAAACGGCCTCAATGGCGCCATCCCGAAAGAAATCACAAAACTATCAGCGCTCAAGACTCTAAAAATAGAAGAAAGCAATGGGGTCATTACGGACTACAGCCCGATTTTCGACCTGACATCTTTGGAGAGCCTGAGTTTCGGAATAGGGGACTATTGGACGGAATACAATGAGATAAAAAAGCATATGTTCGCCCTCCCCGAAGACATAGCAAATCTTAATAATCTGAAAATTTTGACTGTGTCGGGCGTTAACTCTGATTTGCCGGAGGCGCTTTTCGGGATGGAGAATCTGGAACATATATATCTGAAATATTTCAATCCGGGGCAGCCAATGCAGACAGGATTCGGGCGCCTGAAGAACCTGAAGGCATTGTCTATCCGCAGTGTCTGTGAAGACTCTGTTCCCGGAGCCAACGCACTGTGCGGAGAATTGCCGGATGATTTATTTGACCTTCACAATCTTGAGATGCTGGAAATTGTGGACACGCGCGTAGGCGGAGAACTCTCTCCCAGGATAGGAGAACTCCAAAACCTTTATTCCCTGAGTCTTCCCCACAATAAATTCAACGGGCCCCTGCCGGCGGAACTGGCAAATCTTCACCTTTGGGACAACAGTTATGATGGTCAAAGTAAACTCTGCATAAATCTGTGCGAAAACGACTTTTCGGGAAAGATTCCGGAGGCCTTCCGCAATTGGCCCGAATGGCAATTGAATTGGGGCTATATATTTGAGGGTAATGATAAGCTTGACTTATCAGAGGTGGCGCCGTTGATTCCGGAATTTTCAGCGACGGCTCTTGATGGCAGCACTTTCTCTTCTGCGTCCGTAAAAGACAACGAACTGACCGTGCTGCTCCAGATGGCATGTTGGGACGCTTTCTCTATCGGTGTCATAGAAGAGCTTAAAGACTTGTATTCAAGTTATAAGGACAAAGGCTTGGGCGTCGTTTCCTATTCTTCCTACGTGGAGCCTTCGTCCCTTGCCAGCTTTGCCTCACAGTATAGCATACCCTGGCAGGTTTTCATTAATTCCGAAGATGGACTGAGCAACTCTATCGGTGCGGAGTTGTATCCTCACGGAAGAAGCCCGAGCATCTCGATTTTTGATGATTCCGGAAGACTTGTCTATTATTATTTCGGCGCTCCCAAAGATCTTACTTCTTTCATCGAGGGCAAACTCGGCCCTGCCGCTCACGGTTCGTATGAGTCCACCGACTTCTCAGCCGACGGAACGGTTCATACCATTCAGACAGCCACCCGCGGCGCCGGCATAGACGTGGTGCTGATGGGTGACGCCTACTCCGACCGGCTGATAGCAGACGGAACATATGGAACGGTTATGCAGCGGGCCGCTGACGCCTTGTTCTCCGAGGAGCCGTACAAGTCATTCCGTGACTGCTTCAACGTATATTATGTTGATGTGGTATCCAAGAATGAAAAGTACAGCGGAGAAACATCCATCGGGACTTGGTTCGGCGAGGGCACTGTTGTCGGAGGCGATGACACCAAAGTGTTCGAGTATGCCCGGAAAGCTATTTCGGCCGATCGGATCGATGACGCACTTATCCTGGTAATGATCAACCGCGACTTCTATGCAGGCACCTGCTATATGTACTCTGCGGAAGACGATACTTATGATTATGGTCGCGGAGCAACCATATCGTATTTCCCGGCCAGCAGCGTCGAATCTTCGTTCGTTGGTCTGGTAAACCACGAGGCTGGCGGACACGGCTTTGCCAAACTGGGCGACGAGTATTACTACCCTTCCAATGGCAGGATATCGCAGAGTGAGATAGATGGGTACCTTTCGAAATATCCTTATGGCTGGTGGAAGAATGTAGACTTCACATCGGATCCTTCCGAGGTTAAGTGGTCAGGCTTTATCTCCGACAGCCGTTATGCCGGCGAACGTCTTGGCGTCTATGAGGGTGCGTGCACCTATCTTTACGGAGCATACCGCCCTACGCGCAACAGTATTATGAACAACAATACCGGCGGCTACAACGCCCCTTCGCGCTATGCCATCTGGTACCGAATCAACAAGCTTGCCTTCGGCGCTGGCTGGAACGGCACGTACGAGGACTTCGTGGCCTACGACGCTGTGAACCGCACACCGGCCGCTGCTGCCGCCCGTCGTGCCGCCGCCCGCCGCAGTGCCGGGGATAAGGACTTCACGCCTCTTGCTCCGCCCGTGGTCATCGAAGGCGGCTGGAGACAATAGCTCGGCCTACGCAAAAGTCATTCGTCCACAAAAAGGGGCCGATTTGTGGAGGAATTGGGGAGGCGAGGGATTTCGCCGCAATGAAAAAACTAAAGAGGGTGTATTCTAAGACTTTTGCAAGGAATACACCTTCATTTTTGTATCTGTAAAGGGTTATTGAAATAAAAACCGTACTTTTGTGACTTGTAACGCAGCGAGACGCAAAAATAATATAAATACATATAATGAAAAGAACTGTTTATTCATCTCCGCAATGTGAGCTTACGGGAAGTCTTCCTATGGCGCTCATTGCAGACAGCAACGCCGATGCAGGCGAAATCTATCCCCCCTTCATCCCGCCCTTCGGCGACGAGGAGAACTGGTAAACCTTTAAAATGATTGAGTTATGAAAAAGTATCTGGTTATTTTATTAGGCTTGTCCTTCCTCGCATTCGCAGCATGCAATGTAGAGACTCCCGAGATTTCCATCGAAGCTCTTGCCCCGGAAACGCATCTTTCCGTAAATTTCAACATAACCCGTGGAGACGCCCCCGCAACCAAGGCCGTGAAGACGGACTGGGAAGAGGGAGACGTGGTATATTTCTTCTTCGACAAGGTAACAGACATAGAATGCCTGTATCTTACATACATAGACGGAGCCTGGGTACCTTACTGGACAAAAAGGACCTATGATCTTGAGTCGACCGTGGCCGCACGCGGCTCCGGTACCGTTACAGGACTGTATGTTTTCCAATGTAAATCTACTGATAACAGCGGCTATTGGGGAGATGATGCATACAGGGACATAGACTTCTACGCCGATGATTACGGCGTACAGAAAGTCAAGGCTTACACTTGGTTCCTCACCTGCTACGACGCATCGTACGAGGTGGTGGACGGCACCCTGGAGGCAGATATCAATCTTCTTATGCCCGACGACCTCGATTTCATTCAGTTCTTCATTCCCGACCTTGAAGGAGACCCCGGCACCTGGACGCTCAAGACCGACCCCGTGATATCCAGCGTTACCCCTTACCGTTACCACAGGGATTACGGAATCCAGACAGTGTCCAACGAGGATAATCTGATGCCCGGATATGAATACATTTACGGAAATGTCTTCTGCGGAGTTCTTCCAGGTGACCTTTCTGACGTAAGTACAGACTATAGCTTTACCCTTACCAACACAGAAACGGGAGATACCTACACTTATACCGCCTCCGCAAAGACCCTCACCAGGGGTTCAGCGGTAAAACTCCCCATCCTGTACTACTGGGAAGAGGCGTCAGTTCCGGTAGAGGAGCACGAATATGTAGACCTCGGCCTGAGCGTGAAATGGGCGACTTGCGACCTTGGTGCACCCTATCCAGGTGCCGTGGGTGACTACTATGCCTGGGGGCATCTGGAACCCGGCCAATTATACGATTGGTCAGGATACCGCTTCTACGGCTCCGGCAGCACCGATGATGACGTGACCTTTACGAAGTATTTCGTGGACGGCTACAAAACAATCAACCTCGACCTTGAAGACGATGCGGCCCACGCTGCCTGGGGCGGGCATTGGAGAATGCCCACAATAGAGGAATGGTACGAGCTCCTCGAGAACAGCAGCATAGTGGAAGTGGATGAAGGGCGACTGGTTACCAGCCTTGAAAATGACAAATCCATACTTCTCTCCGGATCAGATGGGATTGGGTATTGGTCATCTACATTAAGCTCTTTTGATGATAAACTGGCGCAATTCTATTTCCCGCGCGAGGGTTACTGCTCAAACACAAGCCGTATGTATGACCTGTCAATCCGCCCCGTATATGACGAGTCCATTGGCAATCCCGAACCGGGCGGCGACTCTATGCCCAAGGTGGCGATGTGCGAGGTAAACGGACGCACTTTGTATGTAGCGGAAATGAACCTCGGCGCCACGGCTCCCGAAGACCCGGGCAAATACTATGCGTGGGGCGAAACCACGGGATACACCGCAGCGGACGACCATATCTTCGGCTATCAGTTCTACGCTTTCACGGCAAATGACACATACGAGCTATTTTCTAAATATGTCTATGCATCTGAGCCTCAATACTGGGGCGGAGAAGGCGATCCCGACAACCTGAGCCGCCTGCAGGCAGAAGATGACGCGGCCAGCGCAGCACTCGGAAGCGCCTGGCATATGCCCATGGCAGACGAAATGTGGGCCTTGATGGAACAGTGCGACTGGGAATGGGACGCAACCAGAAAAGGTTTTGTGCTTACCGGCCGTTACGACTACTCCGGCAACAGCGTCTTCCTCCCTGCAGGAGGCATCTGCTTCGGAATGATTAATCAGGACATCTCTGAGCTGGGCGAAAGCATTAACTATTTGAGCAGCGAGCTGTGTACTCCTTCCCAATGGCACTACGGCTCAAACTATATTAATTGCATCAGTGATTACAACGGCAGCCCGTCATTCAGCAGCGTCTCACGCTATGCTGGAATGAACGTCCGCGCCGTCAGGTATTAGCCGGCCCCGGCGGCAGAAATAACTATTACCGTTTCCGCGCGAGGGATTCGGCGGTCTTGCGGAGGGCGGCGGCGTCGGCGGGGATGAGGCCGCAGTTGGGGACGGGACCCTCGAAGCGGGTCTTGCCGCTGATAGTCAGCCAGGTAACACAGGCCTTGAGGTAGGAACCGGCGAGGCTCTGGTGCTTGTAATCGTGGTCGAGTACCAGCAGATCGGGGTTGGCTTTGGTAGATGCCGCAAACGCCCGGCCTACATAAGACACCTCTGCACCTGCGGCTGCGGCCAGCATAGCGGCGCCCTTGTCAAGCATACTGTCGAACTCCTCAAGAGAGGCAAATCCTCCGTTCTCCAGGGCGGGATAGGCCCAGGTGCGCTCGGCGAATACGCGGCAGTCGGGATGTGCCTCCTTTACCATAGCGCTCAGCTCGCAGAAAGCCTTGCACACGTCGGCAAGGCTGTCGGGGGCCGCCGCGTATTTGGCCGGCTCCTGGCTCTGGCCCTGCAGGAATGCAAAACGGTAAGGCCGCTCCAGCTCGCACTGGGCTATGGTCATCTCAAGCCCGCAGTGCTGACGGAACGTCTGCCCGCCCTTGAGCGAAGCGTTAACCTGAAGTATCGTTCCCTGCGAGAATGCAATCTCCTGCAGCATAAACGGCTCGCCAAAGAAGTAGGTGAACGAGTTGCCTACCAGCAGGACACACTCTTCCGGATAATCCTTTCCGGGGCCGAGCGGCTTGAGGACTGAGCCGACATAATGCTTGCCCTTCACACTTACGACGTTCTCCGGCTCGTCTGCGCTCAGCAGGCTGCCGTCGGTGGCGAACGGGCTGCAAACGCGGCAACGCACCCTAAGCGTGTCGCTCACCTCGTTCGCGAGCCTGTAAACCGCCATAAAGGTAGAAGGATGACGGAAGGTGGAGCTCACGGTGCGGAACGAGTACTCCGACAGGCCGTCTTCGTATACGAAAGCAGGGTCGCTCACCCACTGGCCGCCGTCCTCGAATTCCACCTTGTAGTGCAGAGGCGCCTTTGTGCCGGCGTTCTCCAGGTTCACGCCGAACTGGATGCAGGTGCCGGCGGGCAGGGTGGAGACGGGCGTGGAAAATACCCAGGCGTCGCCCTCGACCATTCCCGTGCGCGAATCAGGCTTGCGCGCACCTGCGGAAAGCGTGGTGAGCAATGCCAGCGCCGCCGCCAGCAATATCCTTGAATGTTTCATAACCTGAAACTATTCGCCAAATATCTCTGCGAGCTTGGCGCCGAGGGCCTCGCCGCGAAGATTGCGGTCGATGATGATGCCCTCCGGATTCACCAGGAGGTTGGAAGGGATAGCGGTAATATCATACACCTCTGCAGCAAGGCTCTTCCAGCCCTTCAGGTCGGAGAGATGCTTCCAAGGCATCTTGAGATCATCGATAGCCTTAACCCAGGCGTCCTTGTCCTGATCGAACGAAAGACCGACCACGTCGAAGCCCTTACCCTTATACATATTGTAAGCCTCGACCACGACGGGCATCTCCCTGCAGCAGGGACCGCACCAGGAAGCCCAGAAGTCGATGAGAACCCACTTGCCGCAGCCGACGTACTCGCTGAGTTTGTGGATGTTGCCATCAACGTCGGGCTCCTCGAGGTCCAGGAACGGCTGGCCGACGATCTTAGCCTTCATTTCCTCTTCCCTGGCCTCTTCCTCCTCGGGATCAAACTCGTCGAGCTGCCTCTTGAGGTCTTTTACGCAGGGATGCTTGGCGTATGCGTATTTGGGATTGAAAAGGTCTTCTTGCTCGTCGTCATCTTCAAGGGACTGGTAGATTTCCAGGATGAAAGCGGCAGGAATGACGTTGTCTCTGTTCTCTTCGAGTATGGTCTTGTAATACTGAGGGATGCTGGCAATCTTGTCCTGCACGTCCTCGAGGCGGGCGGCCTGGATCTCCTCGGAGAGCTCGCCATACTCTGCGATGGCCGCAAGAGCCTCGTTATACAGCTCGGATGCGTGCTTGTCGCACTCTGTGAGCTTTTCATTCAGTTCAGACCCCTTTAGGCTGTTGTCTTCCAGGTTGATCTGAATGTCCTCGCCGTCGGCGAAGAAGGGAATCATCCAGTCGTCACCCTCTTTCTGCACGTAAAAGAGAGCGTTCTTGTCGGCTTTTCCGGAGAAAACCAGCTGGCCGTCGCTTATCTCGCCGGAAGCGACCTCGTCTGCTGCGAGTTTATCGACCAGGGCCACCTTGGTGCCGTCTTCGGCTCCGGTGATGCATACGTTGTATGCCACTTTGCCGGTACAGGCGGCAAGCAGCGCCACGGCAATGCTGAGGAACAGTATCTTCTTCATAATCTTAGTGTTATTGATTGTCAAATATAACTATTTTCTGGAATATACGCTGAAGCGCCAGGTAATTCCCACGTCGAAATTGTTCACGATGTCGTGGTTGTCGCGGAAATACACCGCGTGCAGGCGCAGGCGCTCGTCGCCAAGCGGGAAGTACTCAATGCCCGCTCCGTAGTAAAGGTAATCGTTGCCGGCAGGCAGAACGAGGTCGTACGAACCGATGTGTGTTGCAGGTACCAGTGAATCCCAATCGTGGTTCCAGTTCGGGTCGATGTTGGCGGCGTCGTTGCGCTCGTAACCCACCTTGGTGCAGAAATTCCATTTCCCAAGGGTGAGAATGGCCTTGACTATGAAAGTCCAGTCAGACAGCGGACTCGCCTGCCCGAAGGCTATACGGTCGATGAAATCCACGTCCACCACCAGGGCGCCCATAGGGAACTTGTTGCCCAGCGCAAACCAGTTCATCTTGCGGTGAAGCTCATCCTCAACGAGGTTGTAACTCCAGATGGTCTTCCACCAGGGAGCAAAACCGCCGTTCCAGTACAGGTTGTAAGAATAGGAGTTCTGCGTTACGGGAGATATTGGAGAAGGGATAAACTGCGCGCTGATGTTCTGGCCGGGCACCGGCGAATAAGTGGCACTCACGCCGAAGGCGTAGTACTGATAGAGCCGGTTGCTGAACGCACCGTAATAGTAAACGTCGATGGGAGCAGAGTCGATTTCATATCCGCCCACCATAATGGGGTGCTTGCCGGCCGTTATGGACCAGTGGGGCGAGGGCTTCCAGGTAAGCCACAGGAAGTCGGTGGCGTTGAAGGGGTTCTTGTCGTCGATCTTCTTGTTGAGGCGCTGGCGCACACGGAAGGTCAGGCCGTCGTAGAGCTGGCCCTTGATGTGCAGGTTGAAATAGTCTCCCTGGAAATGGGAATCATACACCCCCTCCACCGTCTGCTGGTGGAAGGTGGCACGCGTGTCGAAGGAGAACTCCTCTATGAACGTGTGCGGCTTCGGTGCATCGTCTTCCTGAGCGCCGGCGACAAATGCGCAAGCGAGCAGGACAGTCAGGGGCAGAATAGTTTTTTTCATAGGCTGCGGAGGCTAAGCGCTCTCTGCGTAAAGCTTCACGATATTGAGTATCACCGCGGAAGCCTTTTCCATAGACTCCACAGGCACCCACTCCATCTTGCCGTGGAAGTTCAGGCCGCCGGCGAAGATGTTCGGGCAGGGAAGGCCCTTGAACGACAGGTTGGCTCCGTCGGTGCCGCCGCGAATGGGCTGGATGTGAGGCTTCACACCCGCCATCTCCATTGCCTTGACAGCCTTCTCCACCACGTGGTAGTGCGGCTCCACCTGTTCGCGCATATTGTAGTACTGGTCTTTGATGACCGGAGTCGCGGTGCCTGCGCCGTATTTGCGGTTGATAAAGTCGCAGCACTCCTGCATCACAGCCTTCTTGCGCTCGAACTTGGCGCGGTCGTGGTCGCGGATAATCCAGGTGACAGTGGTCTCCTCCACCGTGCCCTTGAAGCCGACGACGTGGAAGAAGCCCTCGTAATCCTGCGTGTATTCGGGCCTCTGGTCCACCGGCAGCAGGGCCGTGAGTTCCTGGGCTATCAGTATCGAATTCAACATCTTGCCCTTGGCATATCCGGGGTGCACGTTGCGGCCCTGGATCTTCACCACTGCAGATGCGGCATTGAAGTTCTCGAACTCCAGTTCGCCAACCTCGCCGCCGTCCATCGTGTAGGCGTAATCGGCGCCGAAGCGCTTCACGTCAAACTTCACCACACCGCGTCCGATTTCCTCATCGGGCGTGAAACCAATGCAGATGGGGCCGTGCTTGACTTCCGGATGCGATACGATGTACTCCACGGCGGTCATAATCTCCGCCACGCCGGCCTTGTCGTCGGCGCCGAGCAGGGTGGTGCCGTCGGTGGTAATGAGCGTCTCGCCCTTATGGACCAGAAGTTCGGGGAAGTCGGCCGGGTCGAGCATCAGCCCGGGAACGCCCTTCAGTGCTATGGGAGCGCCGTCGTAGTTCTTGATTATCTGCGGCTTGACGTCTTTGCCGCTGGCGTCGGGAGCCGTATCCACGTGGGCGATGAAACCTATCGCCGGCACCTTGCCCTCAACGTTCGAGGGGATGCGGGCCATCACGTAGCCGTACTCGTCGAGCGTGGCCTCCACGCCCATCGCCTGCAGCTCGTCGCGCAGCATCTGCAGAAGCACCAGCTCCTTTACTGCCGACGGCTGGCTCTCGGACTCTTCGTTGCTCTGCGTATCCACAGCAACGTATCTCAGGAATTTATCAAGTATGTTCTCCATTGGGATCTATTTTTCAGAGGTTTTCAGCGAAGCGTAAATCATATAGCCGCAGATGAGGAGGAACGGCACCACGGCGATGAGCTCTGCGGGGGCTACTCCGGACGCGCCGGCGGTATTCCAGCCGCTGAGGTACCAGTCCACACCGGCGAATTTGAGTATTGCGGAGACTACACCCATCAGCGCGCCGCCTGCGATGAAGCCGCTGGCAATCAGGGTGCCCTTCTCCTGGCGTGCTGCATTCAGCTTGGCGTCCTTGCTACGGCTGCTGACGAACCAGGCAATGGCGCCGCCGACGAGCAGCGGGAGGTTGAGGTCGATGGGGATGAACATACCCAGGCAGAACGCGAGCGCAGGAACCTTGAGCAGGGTGAGGACGATGGCAATCACGGCACCGATGCCGTAGAGCAGCCAGGGAGCGCTGCCGCCGTTCATCATAGGCTGGATGACGGCCGCCATTGCGTTGGCCTGCGGGGCCACGAGGGCACCGTCGCCGGTGAAGCCGTAGGTCTTGTTGAGCACCAGCATCACTCCGCCCACGGTAGC
>DBYB01000003.1:30848-44847 GCA_002309995.1 Bacteroidales bacterium UBA1197 | reverse complement strand
ATCTTGAAGTCGGTGATGAGGCCGCCGGCGGTACTCAGGGCCGTGCAGACCACGCCGCCGATGACCATTGCGGCAACCATTCCGGCGTTACCTTTGAGGCCCACGGCAACTAGCACCAACGCGGTGATAATCAGAGTCATAATGGTCATTCCGCTGACGGGGTTCGTACCCACGATGGCGATGGCGTTCGCCGCCACGGTCGTAAAGAGGAACGCGATGACCGCCACTATCAGCAGGGCGATGAGGGCCTGCCAAACGCTCGTCACAACGCCTCCGAAGGCGAAGAAAGCGAAGATTGCCAGCAGGGCGATGATGATTCCGGAGGTGACCATACGCATAGGAAGGTCCTCCTGCGTACGCTCGACCGCAGCGGCGGATGCACCCGGCTTGCGCTTGAACTCACCGACGGCCAGCCCCACGGCGCTCTTGATGACTCCGGCACTCTTGATGATGCCGATGATACCCGCTACCGCGATGCCGCCGATACCGATATGGCGCGCATACTCCTTGAAAATCTGCTCGGGAGCCATTTCACCGATGGTCGTGGCGATTCCGGTGCCCATCAGGTCGATGACCTGTCCGCCCCAGATAAGGTTCATCAGCGGAATGATTATCAGCCACACCAGGAACGAGCCGCAGCATATCACGAAGGCATATTTGAGGCCGATGATGTAGCCGAGGCCGAGCACCGCAGCGCCCGTGTTGAGCTTGACCACCAGCTTAGCCTTGTCTGCCACTACCTGGCCCCAGTGCATCACGGTGGTGCCGAGCGTCTCCGCCCAGGCGCCGAAGGTGGCCACCACGAAGTCGTAGATACCGCCCACGAGTCCTGCGAGCACGAGCGTCCTGGCACTTCCGCCGCCGCTCTCGCCGCTTACCAGCACTTGAGTGGTGGCGGTTGCCTCAGGGAAGGGATACTGGCCGTGCATATCGCTCACGAAGTACTTCCTGAAGGGGATCAGGAAGAGAATGCCGAGCACGCCGCCAAGCAGGGAACTCAGGAACATCTGCCAGAAATTCACGTCGAGGCCGAGGATATAGATGGCCGGAAGTGTGAATATGGCACCTGCGACAACAACGCCGGAGCAGGCTCCGATGCTCTGGATAATGACGTTCTGCGCAAGTCCGTCCTTCTTTCCGAGTATGCCGGTTACGCCGACGGCAATGATTGCAATGGGGATTGCGGCCTCGAAGACCTGGCCGACCTTAAGGCCGAGGTACGCGGCTGCCGCTGAAAACAGGATCGTCATCAGGAGACCCATCGACACGGAGTACGGGGTCACCTCCAGGGGTTTCTTGCCCGGGCTCAGGAGAGGCTGGTACTTCTCTCCGGGGTTTAGCGGCCTGTGTGCGTTCTCGGGCAGCTTTACGTTTTTGTTCTCGCTCATATTGTTTCTTGTATAACTCTATGTACTTCTGCAACTTGGCATCGTCCTTCGCTTGTTGCTTGCGGATTTCGAGGAGAATACGGCGGGTCTTGGCGCGCTGCTTTTCGAGTTCCTTCTGCTGCTTGGCTACGAGTTTGAGGGAGTCCTGGCGGTCGAGTTCGGCCCAGCGTGCCACCTTGGCGGCAATCCGCGCGTCGCGGGCTGCTATCCGCAGCTTGCGCCTCAACTCCCGCTCCTCCTTGCGCTTCTGCTTGGGATCCACGGTAGGAACGGACAACGGGTCGATTTCTTCGGTTGGCTTAACCTCGGTTTGCCCGCCGACAGCCACGGAGTCTTTCTGAGCCGGGGTTTCCCTTGAAGCAAGGGTATCTTTAGGCGCAACTGGCATTTCCGCTGCGGTCGTATCATTTTGCGAGAGCAAATCTCCGGGGGAGGATTCGGGTTTATCCTTGATTACCAGGGAATCGGAAGGTACCCGTATACTGTCGGCGGCAAAAAGCGTATCCCGGATTGCCAGGGAGTCGCGCAACGTGGCGTCTTTCTTTGGTTTGGGGAGCTTCGCGAGGGAATCCCTCACGGCAATTTCCCTCATAATTCCCGGCATATAACCGGGGAAAAACTTGTCTGTCTCTTTGAAGCGGGCTTTGGGGCGGGCGGCGTACTTGGCTCTCTCCGAGGGCTTAACCTTCAGTGTAGTAATGTCTTCCGGTCCCTTTGGCTTCTCTTCCTCCCGCCAGTTGAAACCCTTCATCCGTTTTTCCGCTTCCGGAAGCTGAACCACAGGGAAGGCATTGTTCTTCGGCGATTCGAAGTAATACACGTGATCGATTTCGCCGTTCTTAAGGATACCGGACAGCATCTTGCTCTCCACCTTGTTCACCGTTGCAAGCGCGTCGTTCTCGCGCAGATAGAAGATTGCAGAAGAGCCTCCGAGGGCGTCGAAACGCTTGAGTGAAGTATCGGTGCTGTCGAAATACGCCAGAATCTCCGTACCCTTTATCTGATCGTAACTGACCGTATCTTCCTGAATGATAACGAAGGCGTTGGACTGCAGGCTGGCCTTGCGCGGTCCGCCGCCGCCAATCAGCATCAGCAGGCTGTCGGCCGTATATTGGCGGTCGCCGTCATTCCAGACCACGGGGTCGCGATAGAAGCGGGCAATCGAATCAAGGTCGCAGTAACACATTGAGTCACAGCGCATCTGAATATCCTTCCTGAATATGCGGACGTTCTTGATTGCGGTAACGAAGCCTATCTTTGTGGTATCGAGTTTTACGGTATCGGCGGCGGCGGCGGTGTCTGCCGGAGACAGCGTATCCGCCTGGGCTGCCAGGCTATCAGCAGCGGCGACAACGGCTGAGAGACTGTCGGCCGGCACTGCCAGGCTGTCGGTCGGATGGCCCACTCCCACAAGGCTGTCGATGTCTGCGAGGGCCTTGTTCAGCGGGGCCATCAGGCTGTCTTTACGCGCCTGCGCCGCGCCAAGGCTGTCGGGCAGTTGCTCCATCGATTTCTTAGGAGCAGGCAGTTCTGCCGGAGCGGCCTGCGGTACTTCCTCCTCGGCAGCGGCGGGCGCCTCAGCAGCCATCGGTGCCTCCGGTGCTGCACCCGCGGGAGCCTCGGGTCCCTTGCCCTTCGGACCTTTGCCCTTGGGGCCATTGCCTTCCGGATTCTTGCGGGCCGCCTCGGCTGCAGCGGCATCCTCGGCCGCCTTGCGCCTGTAGCCCGTTACCGGATCGGTCATTATATCAGCCAGACGATCATTGCAGGACTTAACGGTGCCGTCGGAGATGTCGCAGCGGCGTATCGTCCTGTATATCAGCGTGTCGGCACCCATATAGATGGTATCGCGCCGCTCGTCCTTGCCGGTTTCGAGCGTGACGGCGGCATCCCAGTACATCCTCACCTGCGAGAGCGTGTCGTTGTAGTGGATGCGCTCGGCAACTCCGGTCACCTTACGGCTCGGATCCTGCACCTGCGCGCGCCCCATCATCAGCAGGTCGCCGGTGCCACGGTAGAAGTAGAGGGAGTCGGACCAGGCTTCCTGCTTCTCAGACATCGCGTGAACGCCCTTCGTCAGAAAGAATACGCCGCCGGCTTTGGTGTACGATCCCGACTTTGCCGACAGCATATTTCCGCCCTTCCAGAAGTCGATGGGGGTATTGAAATCAGCCCTCTCCTCCTCGGAATAATAGTTCAGCAGCGAGGTCTTCACGAACACGGAATCGGAAAACATATTCACGTTGTTGCGGAACTCGAAACATTTGGTGGAAGAGGTGTAAGTACCTGAGTCGCTTTCGATTACCTGTCCGTCGGCATCCCTCATCGACGCGCCGCTCGAGAATGTGGCAATGCTGTCCCGGGTGTTGTAGTCCAGCACACGGGTGCGCAGCAGGTTCTTCTTTTTGTTCTCCAGCTGCACCAGCGTACCACGGAACTTCACCAGGTTGTCGTCGATGTAATAATCCATCTTGTCGCTGGTGAGGATGGTCTCGTCCTGGATGACCTTCACGTTCCCGTAGGCGTTGATGACCTTGGTATCAACGTTCCACATAGCGGAATCGCTGATGAGATAGGTGCCATTGTGCAGGAAGGTGGAGTTGATCGACTTGCGGTACTGCTGGCCGCTGATCATCAGCTGCTCAATGCTTTTCGCCTTCATAAGGCGCACCAGGCTGTCCGCCTTCTCCTTTCGGGCTGGGGCGGAAACGGCCGTCGCTAGCAGCAATGCGGACAGGGCTGCGGAACGGATCAGTCTTTTGTAAACTTGGATTTCCATCCGTCGAGCTCAAATTCGCAATCCTGGAAGAGGGGGTCGATCTTGATGTAGGTTACCTGAATCTTTTCTTTGATGAATTCCTCGATGGCCTGCTGCTGCTTTACGGCACGCACGTCGCCGAGAAGTTCGGTATAGTCGTGCTCGAACGATGCCGTATGAGCCGGCACGATGCTGTCGAGGCGGATGATCTTATAGACCACGTTGCCGTCGCGGCCCTCGTTGTCGAGGGATTCGATGGGGTCGGAAATCTGACCGGGCTTGAGATTCTTAGCCGCCGCGTAGTCCTGCGGCTTGATCTGGTCGATTTCGAAGTAGGCAGAGCCGGTGTTGGGATCTGCCATCTGGCCTCCGTTGGTGCGGGTTGCCGGATCCTGGGAATAGAAGCGGGCCGCCAGTTCGAAGGTGATGAGAGAATCGGTGATGGCGGTCTTGAGGCTGTCCAGCTTGTGGAAGGCCTTCTCCCTGTCGTCCACCGTGTAGCGCGGCTTGAGCAGGATGTGTCGGGCGTTGAACATATCACCCTTCTTCTCCAGCACCTCGATGATATGGAATCCGTCGGGGGTCTCGACTATCTGGGAGATGGCTCCCGGCTTAAGCGACATAGCGGCGTCGGAGAACGCGGGCCAGAAAATGGACTTGGAAGCCAGGCCGAGCTCGCCTCCCTTGCGTGCGCTGCCCGGGTCTTCCGAGTACAGGCGGGCCAGGGTGGAGAACTTCTCGCCGTTGATGATACGCTCGCGGATGTTCAGCAGGCGCTCCTTAACAGCAAGCGCCGCCGCCTCGCGGTCGGGATAAATGCATATCTGGCTGAACTTGTACTTGATGGGCACCACCGGCAGTTTGTCCACGGCCGAAGTGTCGATATACATCTTCACGTCGTACGGAGTAACCTCAGGGATGCGCTTGGATATCTCCTGCTGCTCCTGCTGAGCCAGAGTGTTGTCTTCCAGCTGCTTGCGCCACTCCTGGCGGAGCTTGTAAACGGGCTTGTGGAAATAGGCCTCCACGGCTTCGTCGCCGCCCAGGGCGGTGCGGGCCTGGTCCATCTGCTGGGAGAGGTGGGCCTCAACCATCTCCTGGTTCACGGTAAGGGAATCCAGGCGGGCCTGCATAAGGAAGAGCTTCGAGCGCATCATACTCTCCAGCAGCTCGCAGCGGATATTGCGGTCCGACGCGAAACCCCTGGCGTTCATCATCTGTACTTCCTGCTCAATTTCTGAAAGGGTGATGAGTTCGCCGCCGATTACGGCCACGGACTTATCTACGACTCCCTTATATTTCTGCGCGCCGGCTCCCATCGGGAGTACCAGCAGCGCCAGCGCGATGGCTGTCTTGATGTAAAATTTCATACGGGTCGGGATAGCTTGCAAAGCTTGTTCCAATTATTTGCCCAGTTCGGCGAGGTGCTTCTCCCAGGCCCAGGCTGCAGCCAGGGTCTCTTCCACGCTGCGCACGGCCTTCCAGCCGAGTTTCTGCTCGGCAAGGGTGGGATCTGCCCAAATGGCGATGACGTCGCCGGGCCGGCGCGGGGCGATGCGGTAGTTGAGCTTGAGGCCGTTGACCTTCTCGAAGGCGGTCACGAGCTCGAGCACGGAGACGGGACGGCCGGTGCCCACGTTGAATATCTCGTAGGGCTCGTCCATCTTGCCCTCGATCATGCGGGTGACGGCGCAGACGTGCGCACGGGCAAGGTCAACTATGTCGATGTAGTCGCGCAGGCAGGTGCCGTCGGCGGTAGGATAGTCGTTGCCGAAGACGCTGAGGCACTCGCGCTTGCCGATGGCGGTCTGGGTGATGAACGGCACGAGGTTGTTAGGGATGCCGCGAGGCAACTCGCCAATGAGAGCTGAGGGGTGTGCGCCGATGGGGTTGAAGTAACGCAGGGCGATGCCGTGCATACCGTAGGCCTTCACGCAGTCGCGCAGGAAATCCTCGCACATCTGCTTGGTGTTGCCGTAGGGAGATGTGGCTTCCTGGCGGGGGCTCTGCTCGGTTACGGGCGGGCACTCAGGCTCGCCGTACACGGTTGCCGATGAGGAAAACAGCACGTGGGAGCCGTGCTCGCGGGCGGCCTCAAGCACATTGAGGAACGATTCGAGGTTGTTCTTGTAGTACATCAGGGGCTCTGCCACCGACTCGCCCACGGCCTTGAAAGCGGCAAAGTGGATGAGGGCGTCGATATGGTATTTCGCGAAGAGGGCCTTGGTTGCCTCCGCGTCACAGAAGTCTATCTTCTCGAAGGGCAGTTTCTTGCCGAGTATGGAGCAGACGCCGTTGTAGTTGGTTTCGTCGCAGTTGGACATATTGTCGGCGATGACTACGTCGTAGCCCGCCTGGCTGAGTTCCACCGTAACGTGGCTCCCTATAAAACCGGCGCCGCCGGATACAAGTACAGTTTTCTTCATAACTTACAAAATTATATATTTTGTATGAAGAAACAAAGTAAAAAGCCTTACCTTTGTGGTAACGATTCTGAGATGGGACACGACAAACTAAGAAAATTCGCCGAAAACGAGAGCTTTTCCTGCCTGCTGCAGCCATCCGCGGAAGAGCTGCTGAAAGACGGATACTTCGCCCTGCGCGACCACGCCGTCAAGGGGCACTGGGGCGAGCGTTTTGCCCGGCCCGACGCCCCGCTGGTGCTGGAGCTTGGCTGCGGAAAAGGCGAGTACACCATCGACCTGGCGCAGCGCGAGCCCGACTGCAACTATGTTGGAGTGGATATCAAGGGCGCACGCCTCTGGAAGGGCGCAAAATACGCCACCGAGCACGGCCTGGGCAATGTCGGATTCCTGCGCACCCGCATAGAGTTCATTTCCGCCTTCTTCGCTCCGGGCGAAGTTTCGGAAATATGGCTCACCTTCTCGGACCCTCAGGTAAAGAGCGAGAATTCCAGGCTTTCGTCGCCGGTTTTCCTGGACCGTTACAGCCGCTTCCTAGCCCCCGGCGGGAAGATTCACCTGAAGACCGACTCACAGTTCCTGTACCAGTACACGCTGGCCGTCTGCCGGGCAAACGGGCTGCCGGTTCTGGCAAGCACCGAAGACTTATACGCTGAGGCTGAACGCTTTGCGCCCTGTCTCACCGAAGTCCGCACCTTCTACGAGAATATGTTCCGCGAGCAGGGTTACGCCATCCGTTACCTCTGCTTCGAGCCCGGCCCCGGCCCCTTCGTCAGCCCCACCGACTTCGACCCCGACTACTGGCGAAGCATCGAAGGCAACCGCACCCTCTTCGGCCGCGACACCGCCGAAACACGGCGCCAGAAAATGAAGAATAGTGAATGATGATATATATGAAAAACGAGTATCTCAGACCTTGGCTTGAGATTGAGGAGTTGCTCCCCTGCCTGCTGATTTGCGGCAGCACTACGGACGGCGACCTGATTGACGTAACCGATGAACCAATGTTTACTTAAGGAGGAAAGGCAATGAAGAAACAAGTACTTACAGCGCTTGCGCTGATGTCGATAGCTGCCGCCTCCTGCCAGGTGGACGTAGAAGTAGTACCCGCACCTGTGTTAGGTGAGGAGTTTATCATATCCGCCGACTGCGGCAGCCCGAACACGCGAATGGAGCGCGACGATGCAAAAAAGATGTACTGGAGCCCGGGGGACGAGATAGGCGTGTTTATGGTCCAGGGAACCAGTTTTGTGGACAGGAACGAGCGCTTCGCGGCAATGCTCGAAGCCCCTGCCAGCTCCACCCGGTTCTGTGCGGTGGTGCCCAGCGGCTGGGAGCCTTCAGAGTATTATGCCAGACTGAACGAACTCTGGGGCAATGAGGAACTGGACCACGTGGCCATATATCCCTACTCTGCAAATATGGGCGCAGGCTGCTATTCTGACAGATGTACCTTTATGGTGCAGCTTCCGAACGTACAGCAGGGCATTCCGGGCACATTCGACCCTTCATGCTGGGTGGCGTTGGCACGGTCCAAGAACGACCACTTCACCTTCTCGTACCCCTTCGGTGGCATTAAGTTCTCGGTAGTGAGCGAGAATGTTTCCAAGGTTACCATCACCTGCGGCGAACAGTACAAGGCCGACAACTTCGGGAACAAAAAAGAGTATGTCAGCATATATAACGACGGCTCACTCTACGTTACCTCATCGTCAACTGCTTCAGATCCCTCCTACCAAAGTATGGAGCTTGTGCCTCAGGGCGGCACTTTCGTCCCCGGAGAAGCGTATTATTTCGTAATCCCTCCGACGAGTCTGGACAAGGGATTCTCTTTCCACTTCGAGAAGGCCGACGGTTCCGTTACCAAACGTACCGTGACTCCCCCCAGCAACCAGTGGGTCACAATCAAATCGGGCGTTTTCAAGACCTTGATGGAGGCCGACAGCGGATGCGAATGGAAGATGCCCGCGCCCGATGTGACTCCGACCAGCATCAATATCACGAAGTACGGCGGCGAGGCCGTGTTCGACGTGAAGTGCGGCAAGGACTATACTGTAACATGCTCTGAAGACTGGCTGGTTGATATGGGCGGAGAAGGCGACGCGGTTGCAGACAAGTGCACGCACACCTTCGTGGTCAAGCGCAATTATGGCGCCGCCAGGACCGCAACCATCAATGTTACGAGCGAGGACGGGACAACGGCCGTGACCGTCTCCCAGGCAGCAGGCGAGCAGCTTCCGGACTATCCGTCCATCGTGCGCCGCCACCTGATTCTCGCCACAATGTCCACCTCCTGCAATTCCGGAGCTAATCCTTTCCCGCTCAAGGAGGCCAAGGAGGAACTCGGCGACCTGTTCGAATATGTGACTATCTTTGATGACAGCAGCAATGTGGGCAACGAGTGCTACACCGAGCATACGCAGTATAAGATCACTTATCCCGATTACTATTACTTCTTCGACGGCCGCCGCCAGGTGAAGGGCAGGATGAACATGATTCCTGTATTTGCCGCCGAATCAGACGACGTGTACCCGACCCTGACGTCAATAGGAATGTCTTCGAGCGTTGACGGCAAGACCCTTACCGTGGATCTCTCCGTCTATGCCTATACCGCTCAGAATTACAAGATTGCGGTATATGTGGCGATGAACGTAAGATACGTCTCCGGCAGGAACGCAACGCCGTTCAACCACTTCAACGTCACACAGTACAAGATGACCGAAGACAACGGCAGCGTCGCCGGAAAGCAGTACCAGCTATCGAAGGGCGTTAACAACATCCAGCTGACCCGGGAACTCCCGGCCGCGGTTGACGGAGCCAGCTACTCCATTCTCGCGTATGTCCTCGCCCCCTTCGACCAGCAGCCCGTCATCCGCGACGGTGACTACCGCGGCGCCTACTACGTCGACAACTGCCGCCTCGTCCCCGTCGGCTCCTCCGTCACCCCCGAGGTAGTAGAGTAGCGGTTCATCCACAAAAAAGGCTTGTTTTGTGCTCTAACCGGTCGTTTTAGCTGATTCCTCCACAAAAAGGGCCTGCTTTGTGGAGGATTTGAGCCGAAACGCTACAGATATGAGGAAGGCCCCATTGAAGAATCTACTTTTGTCGCTATTAATTGGGGCTGGAATGGAACCGGTGATTCTATCTTGGGAACGCCTATATGGTATAATGTCTTTAATGATTGGGTGGTAGGAGTGAAAGTTTATTCGTTAAAAAGATATATAATACACAGTTTTTCTGTCATTTAATTGTTAGATTTGCAAAAAATACTGATAGTTGTGAACAACCTTCTCAAATTTTTTCTATCCTTTTTGATGATTGCTTTTGTGGCATGCGAGAAGCCGGATACAGAACCGGCGCAGACTGCCGATCAGCAGAATCAGGAGCAGGTCGTTCCAGGAGATGGCGACAACAGCGATAACGCCGGAGACGTTGGCGGAGAGCCCAATACGTCAACGGAGAACAATGAGACGGGGGATCCGGGTGACGACAATCAAGGCGAGAATCCGGGCGACGACAATCAAGGCGAGAATCCGAGTGACGACAATCAAGGCGAGAATCCCGATGATAATCAAGGCGAGAATCCCGACGAACCCGAAAATCCGTCCGACCCGAATCCCGGTTCCTCCGAGGAACCCTCGGACTACACGTTCCTATCTTCTGGCGCTCCGTCTTCATTGAGCGATGCGGACAGGGACAAGCTTGCCGCCCTTAACGGTTTTGCTTTCCGCTTTGCAGCCCTTGCGGACAAAAAAGCCGCCCAGGGCAGTTATGTGGTGTCTCCCACAAGCCTTATCTACCTCCTGGGGCTGCTTTCCGAAGGCGCCGCCGGCACCACAAGGAGTGAGATTCTGGGCATGCTGGGCTTTTCCGGTAATCAGCAGGCACTGAATGAATTCTGCCGCAACCTGATTGTGCTTTCAAGAGCCTCCGCCACCGGCGAGGAAGCCTTGGAGCTTGCAAATGCGTTAGTACTCAACAAGGATTTCCCTCTTCGGGAGAGCTACCGGGAGACGGTTAAGAACTATTATGACGCATATTCCTGCAACAAAGACTTCTCACAGGAAAATGTGGCAGAGTTTGTCAATGCATGGGCGTCCCGGCATACCCATGAACGTATTACAAAAGTTCTTGATGATGTGCCGTCCTCTACAATGGCTGTTCTGATGAACGCCCTGTATTTCAAGGCACGGTGGGCGCTGGCTTTTGACGACTATTTTACGAAGGAAGAGAAGTTTACCTCCGCTTCCGGAGAGACAAGGAAGGAGCAAATGATGCACCGCAAGGATATGTACAGCCGTATCCTTTATTCCAAAGGCAACGATTACGACGCTGTCAAACTTGCTTATGGAGACCCCTGGCTCGAATCTCCCGGTAATTATGCGATGACTGTCATACTGCCTTCTGAAGCAGTCTCTTCAGAAGAGTTCCTCTCCGACCTTTCCGGAAACAAATGGGCTGCGATGCAGTCGTCCTTCAGCGGTGAATACGTTGACTTGAAGCTTCCCCGCTTTGAAGCCGACTTTGACGAGACGTTGAATGAGATACTCAAGACCCTTGGAGCGGAGTCTATGTTCAGTACTGCCAACTTCTCCAATATGAGCGATATTCCGGTATTCGTCAACCTTATAAAACAAGTGGCGAACATTACCGTCAACGAAGTTGGCACAGAGGCGGCAGCAGTCTCCGTGGCCACCATGGAGGCTTCTTCCCCCGGCCCGCCGGAGACTCCCCGTTTCGTGGAGTTCTACGCCAACCGCCCCTTCATCTTTGCCATTACAGAACAGTCAACCGGAGCAATCCTGTTCCTCGGCTGCTACAGATAAGGCAGTAATCTATTTACAAGGGTGGCTAATTAAATTAATTGGCCACCCTTGTTCACTTTATTGGATAATCATTCTGTCCGCTAATTGAAGGAAATACTCCTTCGACCATATGCTCAATGCATGTGGGTCTGTCTGGAGAAAACGGAGAACGTCTTGCTTTACCATATCCATATCAGCGGATACTAAACGTTCTTTCAGATCGTCAAGAAATTGTTCCTTTGTGGGTTCTTTTCCGTTGAATTCTTTTATGCGGTTTTGCAGATGAGCAAAATCCAAAGGAACGTTGTTGGCTACATACCACTCAAAATCATACCAGTCGCGACCTTTAACACGGGCCTGCCAACTACGATATACCAAAGCATGGATCTTGCCGGCAAGGCCTCTTACTATAAAACAAAAGAGGCAAGCTCTCTCGAACTTGTCTCCTTGTGCGGTAGGTGAGACTCGAAAGAAATTTCGTATAATCCTCAGTATAAACAAGTTAGCAGCAGGAGCGCCGAATTTGGTGTAAAATAGGCGTAAAACTAATCGCGCTTATAGATTATCCGTTTCAACTTTTCGACGTATGCCTCCACCTTTGCAATATAAGGCTCAACATCTTCCTGCGTCTGTTAATGGCATAGACTTATTCCTTCAGATTGAATGATCTTGTAGAAAGGAGTGATGCTGCGCTTATGCCAGTCCTCGTAGGAATATATCAGAGGATTGATTTGCTCTCCGACGGACCATCCATATTCAATGAACGGATAAGCATAATTGTCAAAATCTTCTCCATTTGCCCTTGCGCCATTTATAAGAATAAGGATATCCCAATCAGAATCACTTTGCGCATCCCCCCTGGCGCGTGAGCCAAAGAGAATGGCATCAGCGCCGTCAGGCAACACTTGCAGAGCAATCTGTTTAATTCCTTGTATGATATTCTTCGAACTCATAGTTTTGCAAAGATATAAAAAACCATCGATACTCACCTACATCTTTAACTGGCTACGATTAACATTATCATTGACATCCTACGTTAGCACGTTTACATCATTCATGCCTCAAATAGTCGTGTTCATGGTCGAAATTGACGTGTTCACGGAGTTATTTTATTTTTGAAAAATTGCAGATTACATTTGCAGCACTTTGAATGCAAGAATTCAAAGGATTTGGCATTTATGGATATGAAACTAATGTGGTTTTCGTCTGAAGATATGCACACGATGACTTTTACCATTAACGACACGTTGAAATACTTTATATTGAAAGCAGATGAAAACAATGAATAAAGCAATCCTGACCGTTGCCGCTGCTCTGTCAGTGTGTTCAATGGCAAGCGCCCAGCATTTTGATCCTGAGCACAGGCACTCCATAGAGATTTCTGCCGGCATTCCGCCGCTTCATGCCCAGTTGGGTTTCGATGCTCACCACCTGCGCTATGAGAGTGGTATAGATTCCAAGAGGATTGCTATACCCTCAGTCAATCTTGGATACACCTTCTGTATTTCTGAGATGTGGGATATTAATGCTGTATTCAATTACTCCACGGCCATATACAGCATGTCTCAGTACGGGATCAAGACCACAGCCGGCACGGCAAATGCTGATGGTACGGTAAGGGAGTACAATGAGTATGACTTTTTGGGCAAACCGGAATCCAGCTGGACAGCAGTTTATCCGGCATATTCGCTGATGGCTGACTCAAGGTTCAAGTGGTACAGGAGCGAGTCGGTGAGGCTTTATTCAGCACTCGGAGTCGGAGTCTCTTATCTTCAGAAGCCCGATTCCTGGCTTCCCACTCCTTATATTACCCCTGTCGGAATCAACTTCGGCAAGAACCATATTTACGGCATGGCGGAGCTGAATGTCAGTTCAGCGGCTACTGGCCTCCTGATTGGCTGCGGCTGGCGGTTCTAAGAGGTCTTCATAGATCAGCCATACAGCGCATTGGAAAGGACATTTTAAAAAGAAAAGAGGCGACTTAAAAAGTCGCCTCAGGTGCGGTACCCTGTCAAATTATCGAACTATTCTCCATGACATGCAGGAGATATATGACTTTGCCGTTTGGATGGAAGTCTATGAATAAAAACCGAGGGGATAGAGCAGAGTGCCTTGCGGCACGGCAAAAGCCTATCCTACTTCAGATACCGCTAATATCTGCGATAGTGGCTCTTTACCTTCTCAATCTTGCCACGTCGGCGTCGTTTGTACGAACGCACTTTGACAAGCTTCAAAACCTTCACTCCAACGGAGATTTGAATCAGCGTCTGATTTGTTCTCATGGTGTTATGTATTAATGTTTGAATTGTGTGAGAGAACAATCGAGGCTTGCATTCAGTACCTCCCCTCGGTTAAGGGCCTATTTGAAAAAAGAAACAGACACCCATTTAGCGGATAGATGTCTGTAACATTGTTCAAACATTAACTTTGAACATATCACCGCTACAAAGGTAATGAAATAATTTCTTCCTGCAATAGTCCATGAATTAATTTTGATTCAGCGCAGTCATCTTACGACATCCAGCAGTTTTATTTTTGACCATGTTGAGGACCCTGCCGGCAAGGCCTCTTACTATAAAACAAAAGAGGCAAGCTCTCTCGAACTTGTCTCCTTGTGCGGTAGGT
>DBYB01000003.1:24803-30817 GCA_002309995.1 Bacteroidales bacterium UBA1197 | reverse complement strand
TCTACCATTTCACCACTACCGCAGTTATTTGGGACTGCAAAATTAAGCATATTTAGCAGATTCGCAAAAATTTTTTTTGATATCTTTGCGAAAACTTGTCAAAATGCTGAAGTTAGAGGTCCCGGGAGGGGAATCAAAGGTGCTTTTACACAGTTGCTGCGCCCCTTGTTCGGGCGCGGTGCTTGAGTGCCTGCTGGCCAACGGAATCAAGCCGGTGGTGTTCTTCAGCAATTCCAACATCTATCCTTTTGAAGAGTACGAACTGCGCCGGGAAGAGTTGCGGAGGTACTGCAATTCGTTGGGCGTCACTATGATAGACGACGAATACGACCACGAAGCCTGGCGCAAATACGTACTTGGTGATTCTCCTGCCGAGATGGCAAAAGCCCCCGAGCGCGGCCAGCGCTGCCTCAACTGCTTCAAATTCCGTCTGATGCGCGCAGCTCGCTACGCGGAAGAGCACGGCCAGACCGTGCTGACCACCACCCTCGCCTCCTCCCGCTGGAAATCCCTTGAGCAGGTCGATGAGGCAGGCGCCTGGGCGTGCGCAACGCAAACGCCGCTCTGGTGGCCCCAGAACTGGCGCAAAGGCGGCCTGCAGCCCCGCCGGGCCGAAATCATAAAGGAACAGGATTTCTACAACCAGACCTTCTGCGGCTGCGAATTCTCCCGATAAAGCAGCGCTATTCCTCCTCCCCGGTATCTATGTCGCCGACGGCCCAGTCGATGAGTTTGGAGAAGCCGTCGGTGAACTTGTCGGCCATGTCGGTGTCGCCGCCGGCTTTCATTACGTCGGCGAGGAAATAGACGTAGCTGCCGCAGAGGTCGAACTCGCTCTTGCCGAACTCATAGAATTCCAGGTAGAAACGGGTGGTCTCCAGGAGGTCGGCCGCCATCTGCGCGGCAAGTTCGCGGGCCTTGTCGAGCTGGCCGAGGTCGTAATACGCCTCAATAGTGCCTATCACCAGATAATCGTTGGTGGACATACCCAGAGGGATACTCTCAAGCGGGAAGCGGTGCATCGCGGTGACGCTGTGGTCCAGCATCTCCAGCGCCCAGTCGTTCTTGCCCTCCTTCATAAAGGCCTTGGCGGCGTTGAGGAAGATGCCGCGCGGCGCCATCACTCCGAGGTGCGTGTAGATGTTCTGGTAATCCACGAACCACTTGTCGGCAGACAGCGCATCCCAGGAATACACCTGCGTCATCTTGCGGTAGAGCTCTTCCGTATCGATGAAGCCTATGTCGGTGGTAGTTATCTTGTTACGAATGGGCACAAACTTGTATGAGTAGCCCTCATACAACAGATAATCCTTGATGCCGATATTCAGGTCGCCGCCCATATTGAGCATATTGATGGGACGGTCCCACTGATAGTTACTCAGCAGGTCGAGCATAAACAGCTCCGGCTTGGTAAGATAATCCTTGCCCTTAGGAATCTGTATCTCTATGCTGGACGGAATGATGTCGGCATACTTGGCGTCCAGAATGCCGCTGGCTATTACGTTCTCCTTGTTCACCGGTACGATGAGCTTGCGCGCGGGGATGTAATCCACCTTGCGGCCGCTGCTCATCGGCACGCGCGCATCAGGACGGCGGAAAATGGCAATGGCGTCGGCAATATTCATCGGCTTGTCGCCCGCGTCCACTATCGGCACGTACTCATTGGTGCCATACAGGTACTGAGCGGGACCGATGGACAGGGCCAGCGGCGCACTCTCGTTGCACGCCCACTTCATCTGGTCGATATGCCAGTCGGTGCCTAGGAGGGAGGTGTTGCATATACGCACGTCCGTGCGCACGTTTTCGACCTCCTGGGCGTACCAGACGGGGAATGTATCGTTGTCTCCGTGGGTAATCAGGATGCCGTTGGGACCCACCGACTCAAGGTAGTTGCGGGCCATCTCCACGGCGGTGGCGCGGCCGGAGCGGTCGTGGTCGTCCCAGTTCTGGGAGGCCATCTGCACCGGCACGAGCATGCAGGCAACGGTGAGCGCGGCGGCCAGCAGGGCGGAGTGACGCCCCTTAGTGAGCGACTCTACGAAGCTGTACAGCGCTGCCACGGCGAAGCCTATCCACACGCTGAAGAAGTAGAACGAGCCCGCGTACGCGTAGTCCCTCTCGCGCACCTGGTAAGGCGGCTGGTTGAGGTAGAGCACGATGGCGATACCCGTCATAAAGAACATCAGGAAAGTGAGCCAGAAACCCCTCTTGTCGCGGTCGAACTGGAAGCATAGGCCCAGCAGACCCAGCAGCAGCGGCAAGAAATAGTAGTGGTTCTTGCCGGCGTTGTCGGCCAGCGTGGCGGGGGCATTCTCCTGGTTGCCCAGGCGGAATTCGTCGATGAAGCCGATACCGCTCTCCCAGTTGCCGTGGAAGATGTCGCCCGGCGTGGGGGCGTGAATCTCATTCTGCCGGCCCACGAAGTTCCACATAAAGTAGCGCCAGTACATCCATCCGAGCTGATAGTCGAAGAAGTAGTACAGGTTGGCCGCCATAGTGGGCTTTCGGTCGGTGGCGCCGCGCACCAGCTTGCCCTTGCCGCCCGTGTAGGCGCGGTAGAACTTCTCGAACTTGCCGTCCGGAGATGAACTCCACATACGCGGGAAGAGCATCTTGCCGGTAGATTTGTAATCGGCGTCCACGGGGCCCTCGACGTGCTGATACTTGCCGTTCAGAGGTGCCCAGTAACGGGTGGACTTGAGGTCGTAGGGGGCGTCGTAGTACTGTCCGTAGAGCAACGGCGTGGAGCCGTACTGCTCGCGGCTGAGATAGCGCACGAGCGTGAAAGCGTTGTCGGGTTGATACTCGTTGGTCGGAGTCTTGGCGCAGGAGCGGATGATGTCTATGCTGAACACAGAGAAGCCGATGGTGATCATCGTTACGCACAGCAGGGCGGTGTTGAGGAACACCCTCTTGGTGCCAAGCGTGGCGAAAATGCCCCAGAAGAGCAGACCCAGCACCAGCACCATGAAGAACGCGGCGCCGCTATTGTACGGCAGTCCAAGCACGTTCACGAAGAACAGGTCGAAGTAGGCCGCCAGCTTGGGCAGGTACGGGATGAACAGGAACACCAGCAGACCCAGGATGATGGCACCGACCGCCAGGATCTTCACCAGTTCCCAGAATCCGAAGGGTTTGTCTTCACGCCTGCGGTAGTAGAACATGAACACCAGGGCCGGAATAGCCAGCAGGTTGAGCAGGTGAACGCCGATGCTGAGGCCCATCAGGAAGGCTATCAGCACTATCCAGCGCGACGAATGGGGCTCGTCGGCCCTGTCGTACCACATTGTCATTGCCCAGAACACCACTGCGGTGAAGAGCGACGACATTGCGTACACCTCACCCTCGACGGCCGAGAACCAGAAAGTATCGGAGAAGCAATATGCGAGCGCGCCCACGAGGCCCGAGCCAATGACGGCAAGCACTCCGCCGGTAGTTTCCGTGCTGATGATGCGCCGCACGAGCCACACTATCGTAAGATAGAGGAAGAAGATGGTGAGGGCCGAGCAGATGGCGCTCATTGCGTTGACCAGGATGGCGGCGTGCATATTGTCGCCGAACATCGTGAATAGACGTGCAAACAGCTGGAACACAGGGTTTCCCGGCGGGTGACCCACTTCCAGCTTGAAGGACGAGGCGATGAACTCGCCGCAGTCCCAGTAGGAAGCGGAAGGCTCAATGGTCAGCAGGTATGTGATGGCAGACACGGCAAACGCAGCCAAGGCAGCGATGCGGTGCCACAGGGTGAAATTGTCAGTCTTCTTCTTCATCGGGCAGGACAATCTGTTTGTATTGGTTCTTGCGCTTCATCCAACGCTCGCGGGCGAACTGCTGCATATCGGTGACGGTATCGTTCTCGTCTATGATTTCCATACCGAGAATGGTCTCCATAATGTCTTCCAGTGTGATGATGCCCTGGAAGCAGCCGTAATCGTCTATGATGCAGGCAATCTGGTCCCTGGTCTTGAGGAGGCTCTCCCAGATGTCGGAAACGGTTGTTTCCTCGTGGAACGCAGCTATCTTGCGCTTGATGCTGCGCAGGCGCATATCGAACTTGTCTTCAGCAAGGTTCTCCAGCACGTCGTAACGCATAACGTATCCTGTGATGAACTCCGGAGAATCGGAGTAAACCGGGATGCGGGAGTTGTGCGAGAGCTCCTCCTGCTTGTAGAACTGCTTGAGAGTCATATTCTCGTGCGCGATGGCCGCCACCACGCGGGGAGTCATAACGTCGTAGGCCTTTATGTCGTCAAGCTTCATAATGTTCTGGATGACCTTGTTCTCGGAGTCGTCGAGCACGCCCTCCTCCTCGCCTATGTTGGCCATCGCGCTCACCTCCTCGCGCGATATGGTGGTGTCTGCCTCGTCGCCGCTGATGCTGCGGCGCAGCTTCATAATCAGCCATACCAGAGGGTACATAATCCAGACCAGCAGGTTCATTATCTGCGAGAGCCAGAGCAAATCTTTCCAATGTGCGGTACCCAGGGTCTTGGGGACTATTTCCGAAAAGACCAGGATGAGTATGGTCATTATGGCGCTGATGATACCGAACCAGTAATCGCCGGTAAGCTGGGTGGCCTGGTGGCCGACGGCGGCGGCGCCGAGGGTGTTGGCTATAGTGTTGAGCGAGAGAATCGCCGACAGAGGGCGGTCGGGCTCAGTCTTGAGCTTCATAAAGCGGGCGGCATTGATGTCGCCTTCCTCCTCCTTCATCGTTATATAGGAAATGGGCGTCGTCATCAGCACCGACTCGAGGAGCGAGCAGAGGAAAGAGACGGCCATCGTCAGAAGCAAATATATAATAAGTAGCGTCATATGTGTATTATAACCCACAAAAGTACGGATTATTCCGCGCATAAAAAAATTTTTATAGTTTTATTGTTTTTCAATAAATAATTATTATATTTGCGAAAAATAAACCGACAAACAATATTTTTGCTATGATTGAATGGTGGAATTCCCTGAGTGTTGTGATGAAGGTCCTCTGGGCCATCACGCTCTCCGCGTCTCTGATTTTCATTATCCAGAGCATCCTTACGTTCATCGGCGCCGATTCAGGCGGCGACCTCGACATGGACGTTGACGCTTCCGGAAGCTTCGATGCGGTGGCAGCCGATGCCGCCGACGCTGCAGACCACCCCACCGGTATGGGCCTGCTGACCTTCCGAAATTTCGTCAACTTCATGCTCGGATTCGGATGGAGCGCTATCCTGCTTAAAGACAGCATCGGTTCCGTCCCTCTCCTGCTTATCATCTCCATCATCATAGGCGTCGCGCTTGTGTTCCTGGTGATGATGCTCTTCAAATGGCTGGGTAATATGCAGCAAGCAGGCAACATCAACGTCTTTACCTCTGCTGCCGGCTGCGAAGGAAAGGTTTACCTCACGATTCCCGCGGCACGCGCAGGCGCAGGCAAGGTGCAGATCAGCATCAACAACGCCATCCGCGAGTACGAGGCCGTAACCGACGGCGACGCCCTCCCTACGGGAGCCTCCATCCGCGTCGTTGAGGCCATCAGCTCCGACACCCTCCTGGTGGAGGCCCTTGAAACATTGATTGTGTAACACTAATATTCAATAAATTATGCCACTTTATCTGATTCTCATCATTGTTGTCGTACTGTTCGTCACCTTTACGGCTATCCTCCGCAGATACCGCAGGTGCCCTTCAGACAAGATTCTGGTCATTTACGGTAAGACCGGAAAGAACAACTCCGCAAAATGCATCCACGGAGGCGCCGCCTTCATCTGGCCCGTGTTCCAGAACTACGCCTACCTGGACCTCACCCCCATCTCCATCGAGTGCAACCTCACCAACGCCCTGAGTAAGCAGAACATCCGTGTTGACGTTCCCTGCCGCTTCACCGTCGGTATCAGCACCGAGGCCGAGAGTATGACCAACGCCGCAGAGCGTCTGCTCGGACTCGGCATCGACGAGATCCGCAACATAGCCACCGATATCCTCTTCGGCCAGCTGCGTCTTGTCATCGCAACGATGGACATCGAGGAAATCAA